>DASYOF010000136.1:0-2376 GCA_036007995.1 Thermoplasmata archaeon | reverse complement strand
TCGCGCAGCACCTTCGGGACGAGGCCGCGAAGGTCGGAGGGCGGGAGCAGCTCGCCTTCGAGAGCTTCGCCGAGGCCCTCGAGTCGATCCCCCGGACGCTGGCGGAGAACGCCGGCCTGGACCCGATCGACATCTTGATCGAGCTCCGGAAGAGCCACAAGTCGGGCCACAAGACCTCGGGCGTCAACGTCCAGGCCGGCAAGGTCGACGACATGAAGGCGCTCTACGTGATCGAGCCGATCCGAGTCGGCCGCCAGGCGATCGAGTCCGCGACGGACGCCGCGGTCATGATCCTGCGCATCGACGACGTCATCGCCTCCAAGGGCAGCCCCGCCCCGCCCGGCGGCGCCGGGGGTCCCGGCGGCGGCATGGGTGGCATGGGCGGTATGGGCGGCATGGGCGGCGGCGACTTCGGCGAGGACTAGACGCTCCGCATCCCGTCGGACCGAACCCGTTCCGCCGCTCCCGGGGAGTTCCCCGGGGGCGGCCTTAGCCGACCTGGACCCGGGCGACTTTTCGAGCCAATGCGCGCATGGCCCGCCCACGATGGGAGAGCGCGTCCTTCTCGGCGGGAGCCATCTCCGCGAACGTCCGCCGTTCGCCCCTCGGGACGAACACCGGGTCGTAGCCAAATCCCCCGGAGCCCCTCGGCCGGGCCGACAACGTTCCCTCGACCCGTCCGACGGCGAGCAGCTCCGTGCGACCCCGTCGGTAGCCCGCGACGGCCCGGAACTCGGCGCGTCGGGGTCGACCCGCCACCAACCGAAGGAGGCCCGGGAGGCCGATGGTGTCGTACGCGTTTCGGGAGTAGACACCCGGGAATCCGCCGAGGCTCGGGACGAAGATCCCGGAATCCTCCACGACGACGGCTCGCCCGGATTTCGTGGCCGCGGCCAGCTTGGCGCGGACTACGTCCTCGAGCCGGTCGCTCTGCGGCTCGGGAAGTTCTCGGCGGCTCCACCGGACGCCGATGCCGAACTCCGCGAACACGCGGCGGGCCTCGGCGACCTTCCCAGGATTCGACGTCACGAAGGTGACGTCCATGCTCACCAGTCGAACTGATTGTAGGCGATGATCTCATCGGGGCTCTTCCGCCCCTCGGCGGGGGCGAGTCCGCCGCCGTTTTCCGCCGGATAGCCGACCGGGATGATCGCGAGCGGATGGATTCCTTCAGGGACACCGAGCACCGCCCGGACCTTGTCCTCGTGGAAGTCGACGATCCAGCACGTGCCAAGCCCCTCGGAGGTCGCGGCGAGCTGGAGGTGCCCGATCGCCACGGCGACGTCGAGCGGGTAGGCGGAGATGTAGCTCCCGATCATGACGGGGACGTCCTCCTCGACGGAGAACGCCACGACCGCGATCGGGGCCTCCGCGACCGGCTTCCCCTTCACGCACGCCTGGGCCAGGAGCCGCTTCCGCTCGTCGTCTTGCACGACGACGAATCGCCAGGGCTGGAGGTTGCCTTGCGAAGGCGCGAGGCGGGCCGCGGCGAGAATCGCGCGGACCTTCTCGCTCGGGATCGGCCGAGGCTGGAACGACCGACAGGGCCGGTAGGTG
Source organism: Thermoplasmata archaeon (assembly GCA_036007995.1). GTDB lineage: Archaea > Thermoplasmatota > Thermoplasmata > Lutacidiplasmatales > UBA184 > Lutacidiplasma. The sequence continues at coordinate 819 of DASYOF010000136.1, read as the reverse complement.
CGAATCGCCTCGTTGAGGTCCATGTCAGCGCGTCCAGGGCAGAAAAAACTCGAGAGCGAACGGTCCGAGGGGTTAGTCCCCGGCGACGAAACGGCGCATCCAAACGTACGAGAGGGGGGGTCGTTAAAAAGGGTTTCCTTAACCTGAGAGTACCCGGTCGTCGAGCGGGCCCCCGCACGGTCCGAAATCGACTCGCGCGAGGGTTCGATGCGTCGGCCCCGACGTTCCCGGGCCGGCGGGTCCCGGCCGGGCTCGACCTTGTCCGACTCCGCCCTCATCCGCGGACACGCCGGATCGCCCGCGAGGCCGCTCCGACATCGGAACCGTTCCCCGCCGACCCAAGGCGTGATAGGGAGATTGGGAATCCGGGCTCGTCGCAATTCCAGGGTGGCCACCATTCCGCAAGAGCGCTCCCAAGAGATTCGCGTTCCCCGATTTTCGGTCGACTACATGGACCGCTCGGCTGATCCCACGGTGGATTTCTACGGGTACGCGACGGGGACCTGGCGCCGAGACAACCCCGTCCCCGCGGACAAATCCGTGTGGGGTGCGGGTGGGGAGCTGACCGAGCGGAACTACCACTTGCTCCGCGACCTGCTCGACTCCGCCTCGGAGGATCGGGACGCGCCGGAGCGCAGCCCGCACCGGCAAGTCGGTGACTTCTTCGCATCCGCCCTCGACCAGGACCGGCGGGAGACGCAGGGGTTCGGGCCGATCCGACCGCTGCTGGGGCAGATCGAACGAGCGGACTCGCGTGACGGCCTCGTCCACGTTCTGGCCGGGCTCCACGATCTCGGGATGGACGTGCTCTTTCAGCCG
>DASYOF010000135.1:0-4306 GCA_036007995.1 Thermoplasmata archaeon | reverse complement strand
TGACGGTCGTCGACGCCCACGGCATCCACTCCACGAGCGGCCTCGACCTCCTGACGGTGGCCCCGCCGCTCTCGGGCGTGCTGGGGTCGGCCGCTACGGTGATCGACCTCGGCATGAACGTCACGGCGACGGCGACGTTCGCAAGCCAGGGGAGCGGCAACGTCTCGGTTCACCTTCCCGACGGAGCTCCGTGCGTGCTCCTCGGCCCGTTCCTCGCGACCTGCCGGCCCGCGTCCGCAGGCGAGTTCTTCCTCACGGCGACCGCAAGCGACGCCGCCGGCGCCGTCGACCCGCTCGGACCGATCGTCGTGACGGTGAATTCGCCGGTCACGCTCGCCGCCACCGGGCCGCCGACGGCGGTCGACCGCGACACGCTGTTCACCCTCTCGGTCGCCGAGGCGGGGGGCACGGCGCCGTTCGCGTATGCCTACTCGGCGCTTCCCGCCGAGTGCGTTCACCTGAACTCGACGTGGTTCCGGTGCGATCCCCAGCTGGCCGGCTCGTACGCCTTCGGGGCGACCGTGACCGACGCGCTCGGGGTCACGGCGACCGCCCACCTGGTCGTCACGGTCGTCGACGGGCCGCCCGGGTCGATCTCCGCCCCGCCTGTCGCGAACGCCCCGCCTCCGCCCGGCATCAACCTCGTGTTGTGGGCGATCGTCGGGGCGGCGGTCGTCCAGATCGTGCTCTCGGTCCGGCATGCCCGCCGTCCTCGACGGGGAGCCCGGCGACCCTCGACGTTCCGGAAAGGCTTATGGAGCGTGCTCGGGTCGGCGGCTCCGGATGACGTCGACGCCGGCGACGACCCCGACTTCGGCTCGGACGTCCCCGCCTAGTTCGGGCGTCCGAAGGCCGCGCGAACGGACGCTCGTGGCCCGGTGGTTCGGGGTTGCCCGGCGGCTCGGAGCCTCGACGGACGGAACCGGAGCGACGTAGGGAATCATGGCGACCGGGACCCAAGGGCCGAAAGGGCCGGAGATCGCGATCCTCCGTCTTCTCGCGTCGCTCGGCGCCGGTCACACCGCGGTGACCATCACCTCCCGGGAGATCGGAGAAAAGACCGGGGCCAGCCAGCAGGCGGCCGACCGGCACTTGGTCGCCCTCGCGAAGCGCGGACTCGTGAGCCGACAGCTCGCCGCTCGCCGCCAGCGGATCACGCTCGCCCCCGGGGCGATGGAGATCCTCCGGGTTGAGTACGAACAGTACCGGCGGATCTTCGCCGGTCCCGGCCGCCTGGCGTTCGAGGGGGAGGTCGCCTCCGGTCTCGGCGAGGGCCGCTACTACCTGAGCCAACCGGGCTACGTCGTCCAGTTCACGGAGCGGCTCGGCTACTCGCCGTATCCGGGGACGCTCAACGTCCGAGTCCAGGCGTCCGACCGGGAGCGGCTCGACGCCGCCCGGCACTGGTCCGGGGTTCGTATCGACGGATTTCAGGCGGCCGGACGTACGTTCGGCGGGGCGACGTGCTTCGCCGCGCGTCTCGGCACCCACACCTGCCACTGGATCGTGCCGGACCGCACGCACCACACCGACGTCGCGGAGTTCATCGCCCCGGTGTTCCTCCGCGAGGCGCTCCCCGCGAAGGACGGCGACCGCGTCGCGGTGACGATCGAGGAGCGGTAGGTGGCGGAGTCCGTCGCGCGCACAGTGGCGCGGGAGCGCCGACCGATGCCCGGAGGGCCGCCGACCGCGCGGGAGCCCGTCAACATGTGGGTCGAGGACGAGGCGATCGGGCCGGATCGGGTCCGGGCGTTCGTCGCGATCCTTCGTACGCGCGGCTGCTACTGGGCGGACGTGAAGGGCTGCTCGATGTGCGGCTACGCCAAGGACACGCTCGGCCGCTCGGCGACATCGGCGGAGCTCGGCCAGCAGCTCGACCGCATCCTCGCCCGCTACCACGACGAGCCGTACGTCAAGTTCTACACCTCGGGCAGCTTCCTCGACGACCGCGAGGTCGACCCGGCGTCGCGGGCCGCGATCGTCGGCGCGTTCCGGGGCCGGGCGAAGCGGCTCCTGTTCGAGACCCTGCCCGAGTTCGCGCTCGAGGCGCCGGTCGGCGCTCTCCGCGACGCCTTCGGCGGGGAGCTCGAGGTCGCGCTCGGCCTCGAGTCGACCCAGCCGGACGTGCTCGGCCGACTGATCAACAAGGGCGAGTCCCCGTCGGAGTACCTCGCGGCGGCGGACCGTCTCCGATCGTTCGGCGTCCACCCGAAGGCGTACCTCCTGCTGAAGCCGCCGTACCTCACCGAGGGCGAAGCGCTCGCCGACGTCGTGAAGTCGGTCGGGGTCGCGCAGTCCCGGTTCGAGGCGATCTCGGTCAACCCGGTCCACATCCAGAACGGCACGGTGGTCGAGTGGCTGTTCCGGCGCGGTCGATACCGGCCCCCGTGGCTCTGGAGCCTCGTCGAGGCGATGCGCGCGGGCGCGGCGATCCGCGGGTCGACCCGACTCGTCACGTTCCCGACCGCCGGGGGATTGCCGAGGGGCCCCCACAACTGCGGTCGGTGCGACCGGGCCGTCCTCCAAGCCCTCGAGGAGGCGTCGCTCTCCCAACGATTCGACGGCCTCGAAGGGCTCGACTGCGAGTGCCGGGCCGGCTACGAGCGCCGGCGCGACCTCGAGGGGGTCGGCGTCGAGGCGTGAGCGCGCTCACGCCTCGCCTGCCGAGCTACGCCCGGGACACGATCGTCCGGTTCCTCCGCGCCCACCTCGACGGGCCCCCGGTCCATCGGGCGATCGTCGGGGTCTCCGGCGGCATTGATTCCGCGCTGGTCCTCCGGCTGACGAGCGAGGCGGTGGGGCCGAAGCGGGTCACCGCCGTGCTGCTGCCGACGGAGGAGTACCCGGCCCCGTTGCGGGCGGAGACGGTCGAGTATGCGAAGGGGCTGGCGGAGCAGGTGCGGATCGTCCCGGTCGACGGGGTGGTCGCCGCGCTTCGGACCAGCGTGCCCGGGGTGACCGACCGGACCGGGCTCGGCAATCTCGCCGCGCGGTCCCGGATGGCCGTCCTGTACGCCCTCGCCGGTTCGCTCGGCGGGCTCGTCGTCGGGACCGGCAACAAGTCCGAGCTCTTGCTCGGTTACTTCACGAAGCACGGCGACGGAGGGACCGATCTCCTCCCGATCGGCGACCTGTACAAGACCGAGGTCCGGGCGCTGGCCGCCGAGCTCGCCCTTCCCGAGGCGGTCCGCTCGCGCCCCCCGACCGCCGGGCTCTACGAGGGCCAGACCGACGAGGCCGAGCTCGGCCTCCCGTACGAGGCGATCGACCAGGTCCTTCGCGGGCTCGAGGAGCTCCGGGAGCCGGAGGAGATCGCGAAGGTGAGCGGTCTCGCGCGCCGGGACGTCGACGGCGTCGTCGAGCGGGTCCGGGCGAACCGCCACAAGCGCCGGCCGGCGCCGATCCCGAAGCTCGGACTACGGACCGTCGGGCTCGACTGGCGGGACTGACCGGCGAACCGCTCAGTCGAGCGAATCGTACGGCACGTTCGGGTTCGGCGGCCCGGTGTTCCACTCGACCGGGTCGATCTCGGTGTACGCGCCGGTCAGCGGAAGGCCGACCTCCCCCGAGGGGGGCGTGACGTAGGGGTAGCTCGCATTCGTCGGGGACGTCGGGAAGAACACGGGAGCCCGCGGGGGCTGGGAGAAGTCGAACAGCCCGAGCGGGAGCGGCGCGTTGCAGTCGCGGTGGGTGATGCACCCGAGGTGGAACCGCCACTCGACGAAGTGGAGGAGCGACTCGAAGTAGTCGAGCGAGTGGTCGACCAGCCCCGCGGGCGTGTACGGGCTGATCACGATCAGCGGGACCCGGAAGCTCAGCCCGAGCGGGTCGATCGACGGGGGGGCGACGTGGTCGTAGAATCCGCCGAAGTCGTCCCAGGTGACGAAGATCGCCGTCGAGCTCCAGTCGGGCGACGCTTCCACGGCGTCGACGACGCTCGCCACGTACGACTCGCCCGCGCTGACGTTCGCCGGCGGGTGGTCGGAGAAGTCGGCGTTCGGGATCACGTAGGAGATGTCCGGGAGCTGGCCGGCCGATGTATCGTTGAAGAACTGGCTCCGCGCGACGAAGTGGTTCACGTACCACTGGGTGTACGACTCGTACTTCGCCGCGAGCGGGTTCCAGTACGCGTACGCGCTGTCCCCCCCGACACCGACGCCCGCGTTGATCGCGGTCTGGTACGACGGCAGCGCCCAGTCGTAGTACTTCCACGTCGTCTGCGGGGAGTTGTTCAGGAGGTCCTCGACGGTCTTGGTCCGGTTCGCGGCGTTCAGGTACGCGTGCTTGGCCGCGAACCCCCCGTGGT
>DASYOF010000134.1:0-1617 GCA_036007995.1 Thermoplasmata archaeon | reverse complement strand
AACATCGGCGGGCGAGGGCGCTCGGCGTGAGGGCCTGGGAGTCGTCGGTTCGCGGGGGGGGTGGTAGGGTCACGCCGTTCGATATGCCGGGAGGCGGGGCTTGAAGGTTACGGCCGCCGCGCGGTCGCGCGCCCGACGATGCGCGGCCCGCTCGGGGCCGACAGGTCGGCGACGTGGACGCTGTCGCCGGGCCGGAACGCGACCGGCCGGTCCGGGGTGAGGCGTACCGTCCCCCCCTCGATGGCGGTGAGGCGGGCCGGAACGAACTGGAGTCCGACGAGCGCGTGGAGCGATTGGCCCGCCGCCGGGGTCCCCCGGTAGAACGGGCACTTCGTCCAGCCGTCCGCGACCAGCTCCTGGGCGACCTCCATCGAGCCCGGCACGGCCAGGGTCTGGCCCCGCGAGAGCTCCTCGGCCTCGACCCCCCGGAGGGCGAGCCCGACGCGCTCCCCGGTCGCCGCCTCGCGGACGTCGACGTCGTGCACCTGGAGCGACCGGACCTCCACCTCCCGGTCGGTCGGGTAGAGGCGGAGGCGCGCGTGGGCCGCCACCGTCCCCTCCCGCACCACCCCTAGGACCACCGCCCCCACGCCCTTCACGGGGAACGCGTGGTCGACGCGGACGAACCCCGGGCCGGTCCTCGGCTCGACCGACCACCCGGCGGCGGTCGTCCGGAGCCGAGGCACGTCGAGCGTCTCCGCCGGGGCAGTGGCGAGCCGCGTCCCGGCGAACAGTTTGCGGAGCTCCGCCTCGCCCACCCCGGCCCCGAGGAGCTGGAGGACGGGGGCGTCGAACAGGTCGACCGTCGCCGCCGTCTCGGCGACCTCCTTGGTCAGTGCCGGGACGTGGAAGACGATCCGGTCGGCGAGCGCGAGGGCGAACAGGAGCGGGGGGAACTTCTCCGGGAACTGCGTCGGTTCGACCACGGTGACGGCGTGTCCGTCCCGGACCGAGTTGTACAACGTGAGGTCCGACTGGGTCCCCCGTTTCCCGAGCTCCGGGCCGACCTCCTTCGAGCCGACCGCGGCGACCGTGACCGCTCCCACGGGGCCCCCTACGCCTCCGGAGGGGTCGTCGTCGCCTTCCCCTGGACGAGGGCGATCGCCCCGTCGCGGAGCTCGACCCGGACCTCCGCGCCGTCCCGCAGCTCCCCCGAGAGGAGGCGGACCGTCAGCGGGTCGAGGACGAGCCGCTGGACGGTCCGTTTCAGCGGGCGGGCCCCGAACTGGGGGTCGAACCCCGCCTTCGCGAGGAACTGCTTCGCCGGGGTCGTGGCGGTGACCCGGATCCGGCGGTCCTTCAGCCGCTGCTGGAGCAGCTGGAGCTGGAGGTCGACGATCGCCACGATCTGGGCCTCGGTGAGGGGATGGAAGATCACGACGTCGTCGAGCCGGTTGAGGAACTCCGGTCGGAAGAACGACCGCAGGGCCCCGTCCACCACCTTCCGACGCTCCTCCTCGGTCTGGTCCGGATTGAGGAGGTCCGTGCCGAGGTTGCTCGTCATGATGACGAGCGTGTGGCGGAAGTCGACCGTGCGTCCCTGGCCGTCGGTGAGCCGTCCCTCGTCCATGAGCTGGAGGAGGACGTTGACGACGTCCGGGTGCGCCTTCTCGATCT
>DASYOF010000133.1:0-2648 GCA_036007995.1 Thermoplasmata archaeon | reverse complement strand
AGCGGCCAGGTCGACATCGAGATCCGGGACGTCGCCTCGACGAGCGTGGTCGTCGTCGTCCCGCACCTCGGCGACGAGGTCCAAACGCTCAAGGCCGGGCTGTTCGAGATCGCGGACGTCTTCTGCGTCAACAAGTCTGACCTCGCCGGCGCGGACGGCGCCGCCCGTGACCTCGCCGAGCTCGCGAGCCTCGGCACCGCCCGGGACGGCTGGCGGCCGGTCGTCGTCCAGGCGAGCGCCCGGGACCGCACCGGCATCGCCGAGCTCTGGACCGCCGTCGCGGCGCACGAGTCGTTCCTCGACGAGGACCCGCGCCGTCGGACCGACTCCGATCGACGCCGGGTCTCGACCGAGCTCGTCGAGCTCGTCCGGGACCGGGTCGCCCGGGAGGCGGCGGAGCGGCTTTCCGCCGACCCCGTGCACGGCCAGCTGCTCCAGGACGTCGTCGCCCGGCGGATCGACCCGCGGACGGCCGCCGACCGGATCTATGCCCGCCACCGACGACCGGCGACTCGCGTGCGCCGCCGATGAGCGGGCTCTTCCTCCTCGCCACGCTCTGCGTGGTCCTCGCCGCCGCGGCCACGTACTTCGTGTTCGCCTCGTTCGTCTACGGAGCTGGGTACCAGCCGACCCCCCGCCGCGTCGTCGAGGCGATGCTATCGAAGGCCGAGGTCGGGCCGTCGGACACCGTCTTCGACCTCGGGGCCGGCACCGGCGCGATCGTGTTCCGCGCGGCCCGCGAGCGCGGCGCCCGGGTCGTGGGCGTCGAAGTGGAGCCGATCCGCATCGCCATCCTCCGGCTGCGCCGCCGCTTCGGAGGGCCGAAGGACCGGGTCACCATCCACTGGGGGAACCTGTTCGAGCTCGACTTCCGCTCCGCCACGGTCGTCGCCCTGTTCCTATGGCCGGCGGCGATGCAGCGGCTTCGGCCGCAGCTCGAAGCCCAGCTCCGCCCCGGGAGTCGGATCGTCAGCCACTGGCATGCCGTACCCGGCTGGGAGCCCGTCGAGTACGACCCGGGCACCCGGGTCTACCTCTACCGGCGGTCGTGAGCCGTCAGTGGAAGTAGATCCACAGGGAGCCGGCGACGGCGAACACCCCGAGCACGATCACGAGCCCGGCGATCCAGCCGAGGTTCGGGTTTTCGTCGGGTCGGTAGGTCGTGTTCATCGGCCTTCCTCGGACGAGCGGCGCCCCAGTTTATGTCCCGCTAGTTCGGACGAGCGGCGAGAGGCCCCAAATGGGGCAACCCGAGGGCGGTCGTGGCCGTCACGGGGTGCGGCATGACGTAGAACCAGCCCCACATCCCGGCCGCGTAGTGGCCGGGCATTTCGCAGATGTACTTGTACGTCCCCGCCGCGGTCGCATTGAAGTGGAACACCATCCACGTTCCCGGGGCGATCCCCATGAACCGGGCCGCGCCCGTGAGCCCGGCGCCGGGGAAGACGGGCGTGGACACCGCGCTCGAGGCGTTCGCGGCGTTCACGAGGACCCACGTGTGGTTCGTTCCCGCGTCGGCGGCCACGGAAAAGTTCACCGTAACGGAGCTTCCGACCAGGATCGCCACGCACGGCCCGGGATGCGTGCCGTTGAACGCCAGCGCCCCGCCGGTGCCGGCCACGAACGAGAACGAGAAGTCGCCCTGCCCATCGTGGCCTTCGCACGCCGCGTAGTCCGGAGGAGTCGCGGCGATCCCGTTCCCGGCGTGGGCGCCGGGGATCGGGCCGCCGAGGCCCCCGGTGAGGCCGAAGTAGAGCACCGCGCCGCCGATGATCGCCGAGAGGGTGAACGCTCCGACGATGAAGGCGGTCGGACGGGCGTGAGGATCGGGGGCGCCGGGCGGGGCCATGGCGGCCTCAGGCGTTCGTGGGTTCTTGACACCCCGGTCCGTTCTCGCGTCGTCCGCCGCCGCAGCCGGAACTTCCGAGCTCGCGCCCCGGTGACCCTCGAGCGTGGACGCGCGTTTGGGGGTTCCCTGTGGCAACGATTCGCAACAAGGGTCTAGTACCGCGCTCGCTAGCGGACCCGGCAGGGCGACGGCGATGGAGTTCGAGGAGGTCGTCGGCTCGGTCGCCCGATTCGGGCTCTCGGACCGGGAAGCTCGCCTCTACCTCGCCCTCTTGCGGAAGGGGCGGGCGACCGCGCCGGAGCTCGCGCACGAGACCGGGCTCGACCGGGTGCTCGGCTACCGGATGCTCGACGCCCTGCGCGCCCGCGGGGTCGTCGAGGTGACGGCCGAGCGGCCGCGACGGTACGCGGCGGTGCCGCCCCGAGCGCTCTTCGACCGCTCGATCCGGGAGCGGACCCGGCTGCTCGCCGAGGACGAGGCGCTCGCGACCCAGCTCGCGGACGCGCTCCCGACGCTCGCCCGGTCGGTCAACGACGGGGCGCCCCGCTTCCAGGTCCTCCAGGGGACGCCGTCGATCTTCGCCTACCTGCGCGAAATGCTGCGACGGGCGCAGGAGGAGGTCTGCGCGATGGTGACCCGGCGGGCGCTCCAGGGCTCGGTCGACTACGGCCTCCCCGTCGAGCTCCCCAGGCTCCTGCGCGGCGGAGGGCGATTCCGGCTGCTCGTCGAGTCGGACCCCCGGGTCCGCCGGCTCGTCGACCGGTTCGCCCGCGTGACGCGGCGGTTCCCGCTCGCCGAG
>DASYOF010000132.1:0-10776 GCA_036007995.1 Thermoplasmata archaeon | reverse complement strand
CGTATCGCGGGCCGACGAACTCGCCCTCGTCGGCCGCGATCCGGAGAAGCTCGCGACCGCCGCCCGGGAGCTCGCGTCGGGGACCCGATCGGCCCGGATCTCGACGCACCGGGCCGACCTCTCGCTCCTCGCGGACGTCCGCCGGCTCGCCGGCGAGCTCGCCGACTCGACGCCCTCGGCCAACGTCCTCGTGAACAACGCCGGCGCGTTGTTCTCCCATCGCGAGGTGACGTCGGAAGGGATCGAGCGGACGTTCGCGCTGAACGTCCTCTCCCCGTTCCTGCTCACGCGGCTGCTCCACGACCGCCTGCGCCAGAACGCCCCGGCCCGGGTCGTGATGGTCGCCTCGGCCGCGCACGTCGGGAACAAGCTCCACCTCGACGACCTCGAGGGCCGCGCCAAATACTCCGGCTACGCGGCGTACGGCCGGTCGAAGCTCGCGCTGATCCTCCTCACCCACGAGTTCGCGCGCCGGTGGAAGCCGGACGGGATCTCGGTCAACGCCGTCCACCCCGGCTTCGTGCGCTCCGGCTTCGGTCACAACAATGGCGGGGGCACCTCGGCCGCGATCCGGTTCCTGGCTCTCTTCGCGCTCTCCGCGACCAAGGGAGCGACGACCCCGGTCTACGTGGCGACCTCGCCGCAGGTCGAGGGCACGACGGGGGAATACTTCGCGAAATCCCGCGTGCTCCCCTCCTCGCCGGAATCGTACGACGAGGCGATCGGTCGGAAGCTGTGGGACATTTGCTCGGAGAAGGTCGGCCTTCCCCCCTGACGGGACCCCGGTCACCCTCTAAGTAGGGTGTCGCCGTTCCCCCGCCGATGCTCCATCGGCCGGTCGCGGCCCTGGCGATCGTCGGGCTGCTCCTGCTTCTGCCGGGAACCCTTCCGGGCGCCTCGAACCACCCCGGGGGCGCGCCCGCGCCCGAGCGCGTCGGCGCCCTCTCGGCCGCAACGGCCCTCGCCGGACTCCCCCCGGTCGAGCCGCTCCGCGGCCTCCTGCAGCACAACCTCACGGTTCCGTCCGTGAGCCCGAGCGTCGGGCCGCCGCTGTCAGCCTACCAGGAGACGCAACCTCCGCCCGTCCCCGCGACCACGCCCACCGTGGTGACGGTCATCTCGAACGGCCGCGGGTGTTGCTACTACGTCAACCGGACCCCCGCCGGCGGCCCGTGGGACTCGGTCATCCTCAGCTACACCGGGACCGCGGTCAACTCCGTGTACGACTCGTCGTACCGAGCGTACGTCGGCGGGGCGGAGGTCCTGTTCGGGACGACGCCGGAGTACGGCACGTGGAACGTCCTCGACAACATCACCGAGTACGAGAGCCTCCTCGAGCCGGGGGCGAACTTCACCTTCATCCTGAGCGCCGCGACGCTCGGCGGCTACTTCCTGACGAACGTCTCGATCTCGTTCTATCCGGCCCCCTCGGGCGGGCCGCTTCCGCCCGAGCCGACCGAGGTTGTGCCGCTGTGGTCGCTCCAGTTCGTCAAGCCGACCTCGCCGTCCATCTCCGTGAACGCCACCGTCCCGGCGAACGCCTCCGCGGTCACGCTCGAACTGTGGGCGTACGGGTTCCAGTCCGACGAATTCTGGTGGGCGGCCGCCTCGCCCGCCCGGTCCGTCGACATCCGCCTCGACGGCGCGCCGTTCGCCTCGGTCTATCCGTTTCCGTACGTCAACACCGGCGGAGTCGACCTGTTCCTCTGGCGTCCGATCCCCGGGGCGTTCACCCTCAGCGACCGGCCGTACCACGTGAACCTCACGGGCGCGCTCGGGGCCCTCGAGGGAGCCCACACCTACTCGGCCAGCATCGGCAGCCGGGACTCCGGCAGCGACTGGCTCGTCGAGGGGTCGCTCTTGGTCTGGTCCAACGCGAGCGTCCACGCGGCGACCCTCACCGCGCACCGCGCCACGCTCCCCGCCCCGGGGACGAGCGGAACGACCGAGTCGTCGGTGACGGCCTTCCAGTACAACTCCACGATCGCGACCGCGTCGGGGCCGGTCAACGTCTCCTCCACCGGTACCGGGACGTTCGCCGAGTCCGTGAAATCGGTCACGGCGAGCACGAACGGGACCTCGTGGGAGAATGTGAGCCAAAGTTCGCGGATGACCGACACGACCGTCGCGACCGGCCCGAGCGGAACCGGGTACGCGAACGCCTCGCGAGATTTCCTCATGGCGACGAACCTCGGGTCGCAGTTCGTCGTGACGTCGACGACCGGCGGGGGGTACCCGGTCACGGGCAACGCCACCACCTCGATGCTCGCCCTCGAGCAACAGTGGACCGAGGCCACGACCGGGTCGGGTCACGACCCGCTGTCCGGCGCCCGCGTGGTCGCGGGCGACTCCGTGGACAACGAAGTCACCGGAGCGAACGGCATCTGGTCGGCCGTGGAGACGATCGCGTCGTCGGGCGCGTCCCCGTCGATCGTCTCGGTCGGATTCGTCGAGTCGGCCACGCCGAAGTACACGACGGAGACCGTGACGGGGCTCTCCGGAAGCGCCGGGTACTCCCACCTGATGGCGGGTTCCGTCTACGTGCCGACGAACCTCTACGGGGCGGAGACGATCCTCGAGAACCTCTGGCAAACGACGCCGCTCCCGCTCGTCGGCGCCGTCCTCGCGGAGCCGGACCCGGTCGATGTCGGGGAAGGGCTCACCCTCACGGCGATCGCCCACGGCGGGGCGGGAGTCTACACCTACACCTGGTCGGGTCTCCCGGCCGGGTGCGCGCCAACGAACAGTTCGGTCGTGACGTGCCAACCGACGACGCCGGGCCTATCGGAGCCGGTGCTGACGGTCCTCGACAGCCTCGGCGACGAATCGGCCTCCCCGGCGGTCGCGCTCGTCGTCTCCCCTCCGCTCGACGTCCACGTCGCGGCGTCGGCCGCGGGCGCGGACGTCGGCGGCAGCCTCTCGTTCTCCGCTTCGGTCTCGGGCGGCACGCCGCCGTACGCGTGCGTCTGGACGCTCCCCGGCGGGTTCCCGACCGTGGGCAGTTGCACGGCACCGCAGTCGTCCAACCTCAGCTCCTCCGGGTCGGTGAACGCCTCCGTCTCCGTCACGGACGCGACCGGGGCCGTCGCGAACGCGACCAGCGCCACCGTCCGGGTTTCGGGTCCGCTCGTCCTGTTCCTGACGAAGACCACCAACGCCACCGCCTCCCGCGTCGGGGTCCCGACGACGTTCTCCCTCTCCGTCTCCGGCGGCACGCCCCCGATCGCGCTGACGTGGTTCGACGGCGCCTCGGTCGTGCCCGGGTTCAACGGCTCGACGCTCACGCTCACCCCCAACTCGACCGGGAACCTCTCGGTCTCGGTCCTCGCGGTGGACGCCGACGGCTCAGCGGCCCGCAGCAACGTCGTCGCGCTGTCGGTCGGCGCCCCGTCGGGAACCGGGAACGGGACCGGCCCGAGCGGCGGTAGCGGGTCGAACGACTTCGGAGCGACGTTCTGGGTCGCCGTCGGGCTCGCGGCGCTGGCCGGCGTGGAGGCCGTGCTTCTGCTCGGGACGCGGCGGCCGAAGCGGCCGCGCCGTCCCCCCCAGGGTGCGACCTAGGCGTCCGCGCCGGCGCCGACGACCACCCGGTCGACGCGACGCCCGGCGGCCACGCGGACCTTAGGGCCGAGGAGGGCCCCGACGACCGACGCGTCGCGGCCGATGACCGCCCCGTCCATGATCACCGAGTTCTCGACGTGCGCGCCGGGCTCGACGACGACCCCTCGGCCGAGCGTGACGTACGGCCCGAACGTCGCTCCACGCGCCTCGACGTCGTTCCCGACCGCGACCGGCCCGTGCCCGAGCGCGCCCGTCGGGAGCGCGCCGGGTCCGCCGCGTCCGCCCTCGAAGAGGAGCCGCTGGGCGTTGAGGAGCCGCTCGGGGGTGCCCGCGTCCTCCCAGTAGCCGGTCGTCCGGAACCCGTACACTCCCCGGCCGAGGAGGCCGGGCATCACGTCCTTCTCCAGGCTGACCGGCCGGCCCTTCGGGATCTCCTGAAGGACCGCCTCGGACCAGACGTGAACCCCCGCGTTGATCCAGTGGGACGGCGCGTCGGCCGGCTCCGGCTTCTCGACGAACCGCTCGATCCGGTCGTCCGCGGCCAGAGCCGCGACGCCGTACGGGCGCGTGTCCTCGACCTCGTGGAGGAGCATGGTGCCGAACGCGTGCTTCGACCGGTGGAACTTCAGAAGGTCCTCGACGTTCGCGTCGCAGATGACGTCGGAGTTCAGCAGGACGAACGGGTCGCCGATCCCGTTCCCGGCGTTCCGCAGGCCGCCGCCGGTCCCGAGCGGCTCGGCCTCCGCGACGGTCGTCACCGTGAGCCCCGGCACCGGATGGTCTCGGACGTAGGCGGCCACGACGTCCGCCTTGTAGCCGGTCGCGAACACCGCGTGGTCGACCTCCCGGGGCAGGAGGTCGAGCACGTGGTACAGCATCGGCTTCCCGGCGATCGGGATCAGTTGCTTCGGGAGGTCGTAGGTGAGCGGCCGAAGCCGGGTGCCGAACCCGCCGATCAGGACGAGGGCGCGCATGGTCCTCTCGCGCCCGAGGCGGCCTCGGGATTAACGGTTCCGGGACCGCCGAACGCCGGTCTCAAAGGCCGGGGGGCTTCCGTCCGTGCTCGGTCGCGCTCGCGTACTCGCGCTCCACGAGCGTCTTCAGGAGCTTCGCCGGGCTCCCCCAGATCGTCACCCGGCTGAGCCGCCCCGCGGCGCGCCCGACCCCGAGCGCGACGATGACCCCCCGTTCGCGGTACCGGAATGGCCGCATCGGTCGGCCGGTCCAGCGGGCGACGAGGTTGGCGGCCGCGACCGGCGCCTCGGCGAGGGCGGCTTGCGCGGTGCTCGGCACGACGAGATGGGTGACCGGATCCTCGAACTCGACCGCGTCGCCGACCCCGAAGACGCCCGGCCGCCCGACGAGCTCGAGGTGCTCGGTGACCTTCAGCCGGCCGCCGTGGCCGTGCGGGGCGGGCAGCGACTTCACGACGTCGGGCGCCTGAACTCCCGCCGCCCACACGGCGAGGTCGAACGGGACCTCCGAGCCGTCCTCGAGGGTCGCCACGTTCGGCGCGACCGACCGGACGTTCCGGCCCTCGTGCAGGACGACCCCGGCCTCGTAGAGCAATCGGCGCGCGTGCCGGATGAGCCCCTCCGGAAGTCCCGCCAGGAACGGGAGCGCCCCGCAGACCAGGACGACCTCCGGCGGGCGGGCGTCCGGGCCGGCGATCCGTCGCCAGTCGGCGGTCGCGATCTCCGCGGCGACCTCGGTCCCGGTCGAGCCGCCGCCGATGACCACGACCCGCGGCCGCCGCGCGCCGGGGAGCTTGGGGGAATCTTCCTCGATCGTCCGAAGCGCGGCGGCGAGCCGCACGGCGCCGCTGTACCGGTAGACTTGGTAGGTGTGCTCCTCCGCGCCTCGGACCCCATAGAACGCCGCGACGTTGCCGAGGCAGATCGCGAGACTTTGGTACCCCAGTTTCTCGGTGCCGAGGTCCACGGTCCGGCCGTCCAGGTCGATCCCCACCACATTGCCTTGGCGGAGGGTGATCCCCTCCTTCCGGACCAGCTCGTCGAGGGGCAACGTGAACCGGCGGTCGCCGCCCCGGCCCTCGGCGAGGGTGGCCACCTCGTAGAGCTCGGTCCGGAGGACGTGGACCGGGCTTCGGTCGACGAGCACCACGGGGACGGAGCGGCGGCTGCGGCGACGGACCTCGAGCGCCACCCGGAGTCCCGCATAGCCGGCGCCGAGGACGACGGTGGAACCGGCGGGCGGCTGGGGGTCGGTCACGGCGCTTCCGGGAGCCGTGCCGGGAGCTTCATGTTTCCCCGCGCGGTGGGCGGGCGGAACCCGCCGAACCGCTCCGGCGCCCCGAACCAATGCCTTCGCACGCCGTCACCTTCGACCTCTGGCACACGCTGCTCGACCTCGCGCCGATCGCCGAGAGCGAGTACATGCACCGTCAGTGGGCGCTGGGCGGGGAGTGCGTCGGCCGGGCGCCGGAGGGTCCCCTCGCCGCGGAGCTCTCCGCGCCGCTCGAGCCGTGGACGGCGTTCCGGCGAGCCTACGAGGAGGCGGTCGTCGCCGCGCGCCACGGCTCCACGATCTCCCCGGAGGGCCAGCTGCTCCGGGCCGGCGCGCTCGCCGGCCGGCGACCCTCCGCGGAGGAGTACCTTCGACGGCTCGAACGGCTGGTCGGCGAGACCCCGTTCCGTTCCGTCCGAGGGGCGAAGGGGGTCCTCGAGGCGCTCCGGATGTACGGCTGCCGGCTCGGCGTCATCTCGAACACCATCGGGGAGCCCGGGCATCTGTTCTCGAAGGTCCTGCAGACCCATGGGCTCCTGCGGTCGTTCGACACGCTGGTCTGGTCCGACGAGCACCCGTGGGCGAAGCCCGCCCCGGAGCTGTTCGGCTACGCGCTGCGCCAGCTCGGGACCGAGGCCGGCAACGCGATCCACGTAGGAGACGGCTCGTCCGACGTGCTCGGCGCCCAGGCCGCCGGGTACCGGGCCACGATCCTGTTCGAGGGGAGCACCGAGTACGCGCCCGAGTACCGGGCGTTGTTCGCGCCCGCGGCGGCGGCCGGTCTGCGTCCGTCGTACCGGGTTCGGCGGCTCGAGGAGATCCCGGATCTCGTCCACCGAGAGCTCGGGCTCCGAGGGAACCCGCGCTAGGACGCGGAGCCGTCGCCGACCGCGCCGAGCGGGGCCGACGCCGGGAGCGGGGCGGAAAGGTGCCCCCGCAGTCGCCACCCGACGACGACCACGATCGCGGCGACCGGGATCGCCCCGTAATCCCCGGCGACCCCGAACCCGAACGCGAGGACCAGGAGGAACGAGAGGCACCCGAGGATCAGGTCGAGCCGGGAGCGGGGCGCCTCGAACCCCTCCCGATGGCGAGCGAGGTAGACGCCGAACCCGACGCACCAGAGGAGGAGTCCGGCCGCGATGGCCGCGGGCACCGGGAGGAGGCGGGGGCCGACCCAGGCGAGCCCGAAGAATCCGACCACGAACAGGACCCCGAGCGCGAACGGGGCGACCCCGGAGCGGACGGCCGCACGGCCGAACCGAAGGTCCGCGAGACCGCGCGGGGCCAGTCGGCCGGCGAGCACGAGGAGCCCGACCGCCGCCAGCGCGCCCACGAGCAGCGGTGCCCCGGGCGTCTCGGAGGGGTTGAACAGCAGGAACATCGCCGCCACGGTGAGCGCGAACACCGCGAGGACGAAGCCCCGAGACCGGGCGGTCGCGAGGAACGACCGGCCCCGGGTCCCGGGGAATACCAGCGCGACGACGGCGATCGGCAGGGCGATGCTGTAGACGGCGTGGAACAGGGCGAGCTCGACCGCCCACACCCAATTGACCCCGGCAAAATGACCGAATACGCCGAGGTAGCCGACGCCGGCCGGGCCGAAGAACGTCTTCGTTCCGATCGCTTCCTCGACGATCCCGTACGCGGCGCCCAGAAGGAGCACGGTGGGCCACCCCTTCTGCCAACGGACGGACGCCTCCCGGACGAGGAGGACGCCGGCGCCGTACAGCCCGAGGAGGAACAGGAGGCTGACCGGGTCGAGGAGCGGGGTAAGGACGGGGGTCGACCCCGTCAGGAACTCGGCGAAGGTGATCGAGGAGAGTACCAGGAGCAGTCCCGGTACCGTGGGCCGGAGGGCTGCCGGGAGACGGGAGAGCGCGCCCGAGCTCCTGGCACCGCCGGCGACCGGCCCAGAAGCCTCCGACGCGACCACGCCGCCGTAGGGTCCGGCGCGCCGGTATTAGAAACCCGCCGGACGAATCGTCGGGCGTTCTCGGCGAGAACCGCACACCGAATACCGACGTGGACCGGTTCGCGACTCGCGACGTACGTCGTGGTGAAATGCGATACCATGACCAACGGGAGCTGGGAGCCCACGTCTTCAAGTGCTCTCCCGGCGTCGCCTCGCCCGCAGGTGGATCCGTGGCCGCGTTCCGTGGTTCGAAGGTGCTGGTCTTTGTCGTGTTGTCGCTTTTCGTCATCTCCACGCTCGGGGCGATCGCCCTGTTCGGCGGGTCGGGGACGTCGGGCTCCGTCGGCCCGGCTCACCTCACCGTCGCGTCCGGGCCGACGTGCTCCGTGACCGTGAATGGGGAGAACGTGGCGAACAACGCCATCCAGACGGCGATCGCGACGGCCGCCAACGGCTCCGTCATCTGCCTCGGGGCGGGCACCTATCCCGAGCAGCTCACCATCAACGACACCTCGAACCTCACACTTCTCGGAAGCGGGAACGCGACGACGCTCGTGCAGCCAACCTCGGTCGGATCGAACGGCGTCGAGCTCGACTCCGGTGCCGGCGCCTACGCCATCCTCGGTGCGTGGCAGGACTCGAACCTCACGGTCACGGGGATCGGCTTTGATGGCTCGGCCGCCCTCGCTAGCGTCTACGGCAACTGCGCCGTGAACTTCTTCGGCGTCTACTACGGCAACTCCTCCGGTACCCTCGCCAACGACACCGTGACCGGCATCTCCTCGAACGGCGGGTGCCAGGGTCAGAACGCGGTGTTCGCGAACACCGGGTTCTTCCAGACCGGGCGCGTCGTGGTGCAGACCGTCCAGATCCTCAACTCGACCGTCAGCGGGTTCGGCAAGAACGGGATCACGTGCAACGGCAACGGACTCCTCTGCACCGTGGCCGGCAACACCGTCACCGCGACCCCGATGCCGCTCGGCTTCGCCGCCACGAACGGCATCCAGTTCTGGGGCGCGACCGGGACGATCTCGAACAACTGGGTCAGCGGGAACGTGTACACGCCGGGCGTCTGCCTCGACCAGAATTACTTCAACAACGGCTCGACGTGCAGCCCTCCGAACGCGGCGTACTGGTCCGGCGGGATCCTCGTGCTCAGCCCCCCGACCGTCGCCAACGTCTCCGGGAACCATCTGAGCGACAACCAGGTCGGGATCTGGAGCATCGGGGGACCCGTCGCCGCGTGGGCGAACGATGTCACGAACGCCGGCTACTACGGCGTCGTCCTCGACTTCAACCTATTCGACGTCGGCGGCCCGACGGCGATCTACGACCCGAACCCGTTCGTCGACGTCGTGGGCGACAACACGATCGCCAACGGCAACGTCGCGGTCCTCGTCTTCGATGACAACGCGACCGTCGAAGGAAACTCCGCCTCGAACGTCAACGTCTCCTACGAGTTCGAGACCACGACGGGCGCGACGTTCACCGACGCGCTCCTCGGCAACTCGGCGAGCGCGAACGTCAGCGGCGCGCTTCTCGGGAACGTCAGCTCCTTCCAGCCGGGCGCAACCGCGACCCTGGCGGGCGCCTTCAACGCCTCCGGCAACGACTTCACGAACGTCTCCGTCGGTTCCACCGGCGCGGCGTCGTACGGCATCGCGGCCTTCGCGGCGAGCGTGGTCGCGAACGGGAACACGCTGGCCGGGTTTTCGCAGGGGCTCACGGCGGTCGTGGGTCCGACCGGCGACGTCCACGCGACCGGCAACACGATCACGGCCCCCGCGACGGCGTCCCCGGGCGCCGGGGCGTACATCTTTGCCGACACGGCGACGGTCCGGTCCAACTCGATCTCCGGGTACTCGTGGATGAACGGCGCCGGCTGGTGGCCGAACAGCCAGGCGACGGGCCTGTTCGTGCAATGCCTCGGCACCTGCACCGTCATGCACAATACCCTCAGCTCCAATGCGATCGGGATCGCGGTCCTCTCGTATGCGTACGGTCCGTCCCCGGCCCCGGGCTGGCCGTTCGCCGCGGCCCCGAGCGCCGGTCCCATCTTCGTCACGGACAACACCGTCTCGGAGAGCGGCGCGTTCGGCCTCGCGTTCGAGCTGAACCAGGAAACGACGGGCCAGACCACCACGCCGTCCGTGACGGTTTCCGGCAACACGGTCAACAACACCGTGACGGGCGCGGTCGGCCTGATGGTCGACCAGGGGACGTACGGGATCTCCTCGAACCTCCTGATCGGAACCTCGACGTCCGGTTCGAGCGGGGCCAACCAGCCGACCGGCGTCGGATCCATCGGGACCGCCGCGATCCAGGTCCTCGACGCCTACGACAGCGAGACCGTGGCCACGGTCGGCGGCGACCAGTTCGTGGGCACCACCGTGCCCTTCGCCGTCCTCAACCTCACGACCGACCCGCCGTACGCCGCGATCCTCGAGGGCAACGCGGTCTGGTTCAACGAGACCGGGCTGCCGACGGGGACCACCTGGACCGTAACGGTCGACGCGACGAACTACGCCTCGTCGACGTCCTCGATCCTGATCGACCTCGGACCGGGGTCGCACACCTATACCGTCGGCCCCATCGCGGGCTTCCAGACCACGCCGAGCACCGGCTCGCTCAGCGTCGGGTCGAACAGCCAGGCGGTCTCGCTCACGTTCACCGCGCTCTACGCGGTCACCTTTACCGAGAGCGGGCTCCCGCACGGCACCACCTGGAGCCTGACGCTCGGCGCGACGACCCACTCGTCGAACTCGAACGCCATTGGATTCGAGGCGACGAACGGGACGTACGCCTACCAGATCGGCCTCGTGCCCGGGTACCACCTCGGCCACCCCTCCGGCACGGTGACGGTGTCCGGGTCTCCGACCGGGGTCTCGCTGACGTTCCTGCCGACGAAGTACTTCGTGACCTTCACGGAGTTCGGACTGCCGACGAACACGACCTGGTCGGTGACGGTCGACGGCTCGACCGTGCTCAGCGGGATGACGAGGGGGCTCGGCGTCCACGAGCCGAACGGGACGTACACCTACGCCATCGGTCTC
>DASYOF010000131.1:0-8635 GCA_036007995.1 Thermoplasmata archaeon | reverse complement strand
CCCCCGGACCGGTCCCGGGCCACGAACCCGCGTCCTTCGAGGCGGTCGAGGGCGCCGTACAGCGCCTGGAGGTTCGTCGCGGTGCCCCGACTCAGCTCGCGGGCGCTCTGGGGGGCGCCACGGAGGAGCAGCAGTTCGAGCACCTTTCGGTCCGACGGCGAGAGCGTGCGGTCGAGGTCGAGAAGAGCCCGAAGACCCGGCGCCGCGGCGGTTCGGTCAGCGGGCGCGTCCATGGATTCCTTCGTCGGAGCGGCGACGAATGCTGAGGGAGGCTCATAATAGTCACCGTTCGGGACTCACTCCCTTGAAGTATCCGCGACCCCACTTCGGCGTGTCCGTGCCGAGTGCGACGGACACCACCGGGAAGGTTTCGGAATGACGAGTTGGCGGACATGGGCGGGTCTGGGCGTCGTGGCGATCGTGGCGTTGCTGTTGGGGAGCTCGAGCGCGGGGGCGGTCACGCCCGCCGCGACCTACTCGGTCTCGATCTCGCAGATCGGGCTTCCGGCGGGGACGACCTGGAGCGCCGTGTTCAACGGCGTGACGAACAGCGGAACGGGCTCGTCGATCGCGTTCACCGGCATCAGCGCCGGCTCGTACTGCTGGAGCGTCACCAACCCGGTCACGGGCACGCCGACGACCACGCGGTACGTCCCCTACGCCGCGAGCGGTTGCATCACCGTCCCGAACCAGCTCTCGATCTCCGACGTCTACACGACCCAGTACTCCGTCAACTTCGGCGTCGTCCCGGTGAGCTCCGGCAACGCCTATCCGGGCACGAACTGGTACTCCGCGGGGTCCACCATCGCGATCCAATCGGCCGCGACGTACGGGTTCGCGTTCCACAGCTGGACCGCCACCCCGATCGCCAAGTTCACGCTCGCCAGCTCGACGCAGGCCGCGACCGAGCTCACGATCCTCGGCGCCGGTAGCGTCACCGCCCACTTCACCGCGACGAAGGTCCCCGTCTCGTTCACCGAGGTCGGCCTTCCGACGGGAACCAGCTGGTCGGTCGTCTTCGGCGGCACCTCGTACCTCGGCAGCACGGCGACCCTCGCCGCCGGCTCGCACTCGGAGGCCGGCTATTCGTGGACGGTGTCCCCCGTGGCCCACTCGGGCGGGATCCAGTACGCGCCGAGCCCGGCGTCGGGGAGCATGTCGACGCCGTACCAGACCTCCCAGACCATCGCGTTCGTCGAGCAGTTCAGCGTCACGTTCGCGACCAACCCGTCGTCGAGCGGGACGACCGCGCCCGGCGTCGGCTCGGCGTACTACACCAACGGCACGAACATGCCCATCACCGCGTTCGATTCGGGGACGTGGCAGTTCTCCGGCTGGTCGTCCGCGAACCCCGCCAAGGTCGGGATCAACAGCAAGTCGACCGAGGGGACCAACGCGACCGTCATGGGCTCGACGACCGTGACCGCGAAGTTCGTGACCGGCACGGCGTGCACGACCTGCTCGCTGACGTTCTACGAGATCGGGCTCCCCACCGGAACCGGCTGGGGCGTATCGTTCAACGGCACCCTCTACACGAGCTCGGCGAGTTCCATCGCGGTGACCGGGCAGAAGCAGGGCGGGTACTGGGGGGTCGAGACCCCCCTCGGAGCCGGCCAGTACGGCGTCCAGTACTACGCGAGCGGCACCGCGACCAGCGGGTACTGGTACCTCGGCGAGACGAACTCGATCACGTTCTCGTTCGTCAAGGAGTACTACCTGACCGTGGCGCAGAACCCGAGTTACACGGGAGGCGGCGGGCCGACGATCTCCTCGCAGTGGTACCCGGCCGGCACCCAGCTCGCGATCGCCGCCATCGGGTCGACGACCTACAAGTTCGGCTCTTGGACGTCGAGCAACCACAACCTGTCGATCGCGTCTCCGACCAAGGGCTCGACGTTCGTCACCGTCAACGGGGTCGCGACGCTGACCCTGAACCAGGTGGTGGCGACCGGCACGGCGCACTTCGAGGAGATGGGCCTCCCATCGGGGACGACCTGGGGGTTGACCTTCAACGGTCAGCAATACTGGTCGAGCAAGGCGTGGATCAACGTCACGGGAACCCCGTACGGCACCTACAGCTGGTCACCCGAGACGGGGCTCAACGGTGGCCGGGGGATCGAGTGGAACACCCTCTCGTACTTCGGGCAGGTCATCGCCCCGACCGAGGGGTACGCGGTCGCGCTGTACGCCGAGGCGTTCCAGCTGACCGTCCAGGCGGGCGGCACGGTGGGCGGCTCCACGAACCCGTCCGGCACCGCGTACTTCTGGTCGGGAACGGTCCTTCCGCTGATGGCGGTGAACGGGACGAGCGTGTCGTTCACGTCGTGGTCCAAGACCGTCACGAGCGGGACGATCACTATCGCGACCACCAAGGCGACGACGACGGTCACCATCGCGGGCACCGGGACGATCACCGGCAACTTCGCCTAGCGACCGTCGACTCGCCTTCGGCGAACCCCTTCCGAGCCCGGGCGGCCGTCAGGCCGGGAATTCCGACAGCAGCCGCGCGCCTCCGCGGGCCGTCAGGAACACGAGGCTGAGCAGGAGGCCGCCGATCCCGAGCACCGCCACGGTGACGAACGCCGGGCTCAGCAGGAAGGAGGGGCTCCCGAACGAGAGCGCGAGGCCGACGGCGACCGTGACGCCTCCGAGGAGGAACTGGAGCGCCGTGGCGGCGAGCATCGGCAGCGGCCGCACGAACTGGGGCCGGGGGCGGTCCTGGAAGTCCGAGTACCGGGTGGCGAACAGGAGCCCGATGAGGATCCCCTCCGAGATCGAGAGGGTCATCGTCACGAGGGCGCCCGGGACGGCGCCGAGAGGGGGTCGGGTGAGCACGATGCCGGCGACCGAGATGGCGAGCCCCGTCGGGAGCGAGACGGCGAGCGCGCCGGCCGCCTTCGCCCGCAGGACCCCCATCGGTCGCACCGGCAGCATGTACAGATGGACTAGGCCGCGGCGCTCCTGCCCGAAGGACGACGCGGCGACGATCAACCCGGAGAGTCCCCCGATCCAGGCGATGATCCAGAGGCTCAGGTAGGCGTGCATCGCGCCCATGGCCGTACTGCCCTGCTCGGCGAGGAGGACGATCCCGATCACGAACGGGAGCAAGAGGACGGGCAACAGCTCGCGCCGGCGGAGAAGGCCGCGGAGGTCCTTCGCCACGAGCGCCGCCTCGGACCGGTCCAGTCCCAGCGCCCGGAGCACCGGGTGGGTCGAACCGAACTTGTGGGCCTCGAACTCGACCTCGCCCCCGCTCGGCACCCAGTACCGGGCCCTCGCCCGGGCGGCCCCGTACGCGGTCCCGGCGAGCAGGAGCGCCTGGCCCGCGATCGTCGCCGCGGCGAGCGGGGCGTCGGACTGGAGGACCGCCGTGATCGCATCCGAGCCCCAGAGGAACGGGACCGCGAGTCCGACCGGCCCGATGTCGCTCAGCGACTTCGCCGCGTCGAAGAGGATGACGGGGTTGAACAGGAGCTCGAAGACGAGCACGACGAGCAGAAAGCCGAACGCCCGGACCACGAGCGTGGCCGAGCCTCGCCGCTTGCCGATGGTGCCGGCGCTCTGGGTGAGCGCCCGCAGGACCTCGATGAGGAGCGCGCCCTCGAACAGCCCCGAGACCCCGAGGGCGACGGAGAGGAGCGCGACCGGCACGGCGTTCGCGACGATCCCGACCCCGAGGGCGACTCCGGCGAGCAGGGCGATCGAGAACGAATAGAGCGCGGCGAGCGCCATCGACGACGCGACGACGTACTCCTCGCTGGTCACGGGCAGCCAGTTCACCGCGTCGCTCGAGGCGAACCGGGCGCTCTGCGCGAACTCGAACATCAGCCCCCCGACGAGGACCGCCGCCACGCCGAGGAGCGGCACGAACGGCAGGAAGCTCGGGATGAGGCCGGCGACGACCCCGGGCTGCGCGGTGTTCAGGTAGACGCCGGCGGTGTAGCTGCCGACGAAGAACAGGAGGAACGCCGCAGCGTCGGCGAGCGCGATCGCGACCGGGCGGCCGAAGAAGCTGTTCGGGTCGGAGGCCGACCGACCGGACCGCATCTGCGACGCGATGAGGACCCGGCCGAGCCGGACGACCTTCCGGAGGTTCGTGCCCCTCCCCTCCTAGTGGCTCAGCGCGGAGACGATGTCCCCGATGCCGGCGGTCCCGGTCAGCGACAGGAACACCTCCTCGAGGCCGGAGCCCGGCAGGCCGGCCCTCGAGCGGAGCGCTTCGACGGTGCCGGTGGCGAGGACCGAGCCCTGGTGGACGATGACGATCCGGTCGCAGATCGCTTGCGCGATCTCGAGGACGTGGGTGCTGAACAGGATCCCGACGCCCTCGCGGTGGGCGAGGCTCGAGAGGAGCTCCTTGACGATGCGGGCCGAGCGCGGGTCGAGCCCGTTCAGAGGCTCGTCAAGGACGAGCAACCGCGGTCGGTGGAGGAGGGCGGCGATGAGCGCGACCTTCTGCTTCATCCCCTGCGAGTAGCCGCTGATCATCGCGTTCTCGTGGCCCGCCAGCTCGAGGCCGCTCAGGAACGAGCCGACGCGGGCCGCGCGGCCGTCGGTCGGGAGGTCGTACATGTCGGCGATGAAATCGAGGTACTCGGACGCCGTGAGGAATTCGTAGAGCGACGGGTTCTCCGGGACGTAGCCGACCTGGCGCTTCAGGTCCATCGTCTCCGGACCGATCGGGCTCCCGAGGACGCGGACCACCCCGGCGTCCGGCTTCACGATGCCGAGCGCGATCTTCATCGCGGTCGACTTGCCGGCCCCGTTCGGTCCGAGGAGCCCGACGACCTCGCCGCTGCCGACGTCAAAGCTCACCGAGCGCAGCGCATCGACGGTCCGATACCGCTTCAAGACCGACTCGAACTCGAGCGCGCGGTGGGGGGGAGGCGGAAGACCGGAGGGAAGTGCGACCATCGAACGGGAGGCGAGCCCGGCCCCGCGGCCGACCCCGTGCCACCAGAGTGGTCGTTCCCCACTAATATCCACGGCGGTCGCGGCTCGCGCGCCTCCGCTCGCGTCCGGACGCCCGGCCGCGACGTCGGTCGCTCGGTCCCCTAGCTCACGACGTCGGGGCGACCGTCAGGAAGGCGGAGCATCGCGGGCACCGGGGCGCGTCAGGGTTGACGGTCGAGAGATCGATCATCCCGCCGCAGTAGGCGCAGACGATCTTGCCCGACATCGCCGAGACGACGAGGTTCTGACGCAGCTGGCGCTGCTGGTTCCGCAGCCGGTAGAACTCCACCGCGCTCTGCGCGAACGAGGCGACCGCGGCCGCTCCGCGAAGCCCCTTCCACGTCATGCGAGTCTTGCGGCCGACGAGGAACCCCCCGGTCGGCCCCCCGGGAGGCGGCACCAGATCGAAATCGACCGTGCTCGATTTCGTTCGGAGGGTCACGCGGCGGACGGTATCGAACGTCGCCGACTGGTAGTCGTCCCCGCTCCGCACGATCAGCCGCTGGTCGGTGATGGCGTACGCCGACCGGCGCGCGTCGTAGACCGCGTAGAGCACGGGGAACAGGAGCGGCAGCAGCACGAAGGTTCCGCCGCCCACCAGCCCGATCCCCCCTTGGCCCTCCGCGAACCCCGCGACGATGGCGAGGGCGATGAGGGCGATGACCGGGAGCGGGAGGGCGATCAGGTACGGATGCAGGGCGAACAGCCTCGGGCGCGCCTCATAGACGACCTTTTCCGCGCCGAGCAACGCCTCGCGCGGGAACACCCCCGGCTGGTTGCTGCCCGGCTGGGCCTGTTGGAGGTCCCCCTCCGAGCCCGGTAGGAAGCCGGCCACGGAACGCCGACCGTACCCGGCTATTTGGTAGTTCGGAAATTCCGCGGGCGGCGGGCCCCGTCGGACCCCAACTTAAGGTCTTTAACTGCGGAGTAGAGTCGGCCGGCCGTCGATGGCCACCGCTCGGCGCGGCTCCGGGAGTTCGACGTCGGTCTCCCGCCGGCCCCCCTTCCGTTGCCCGGGGGCGACCGGGGCGGTGCTCCTCGTCGCGTTGTCCCTGTCGGGGATCGCATCGGTCGGTATCTCGCACGCGACGTCGCCCGCCTCCGCGGCCCTCTCGACCGACGCGGTCAACAATGGGGTCTCCCCGCCTCCGACCCAGCGGGCCATGACCGTCTACGACGCCGCCGACGGCTATGTGCTCATGTTCGGAGGGCTCGACCCGAACCTTTCGACGATCGGCACCACCTGGACGTTCGGCGCGGGGAACTGGACGAACCTGACACCCTCGCTCGCGTCGGTTCCGAGCCCGCGGTGGGGCGCAGGGATCGCCTACGACGTCGCGGACGGGTACGTCGTCATGTTCGGAGGGTGCCCGGACAACGCGTGCTCGAGCGTGTTGGGCGACACCTGGACTTTCTCCCACGGAAAGTGGACCGATCTCACGGGCTCCCTCAACGTGTCGCCGTCGGCCCGGGAGGGGCCGTCGATGACCTGGGACGGCGCCCTCGGCCGCATCCTGCTCTTCGGCGGAGGCGGCCCGCCGGGTCTCGTGAACGACACCTGGACGTTCGTCGGAGGGGCCTGGTCGCGAGTGAACGTCTCCGCTTCCCCGCCGGCCCGGGACAACGCGATGCTCGCGTTCGACCCGGTTCTGAACGAATCGGTTTTGTTCGGCGGCGTCGGGTCGAGCGCCAACCTCGGCGACACCTGGACGTTCCAGAACCGGAATTGGTCGGCGGTGCCGGCCGGTCCGGCCCCGTCACCCCGCCACGCAGGCGCGCTGCTCTGGGACGGGACCGACCGCTACCTCCTCCAGGCGACGGGGTACGCCGACGGAACGTACTACGGCGACACCTGGACGTTCGGGTCCGGCGGGTGGAGCCCCCTCACCACCAACGGGGCGGTCCCGGGGCCGCTTTATGGGGCCAACGCGGCGTTCGACGCGGCGGACGGCTACGTCCTGTTCTTTTCCGGGCAGGTCCCCCAAGGGACCCTCACGACCACGTGGACGTACGCCGACGGACACTGGGCGATCCTGATCAACCCCCCCGGGGGCCCGGGAAGCGCCTTGGCGAACCTCGGCCCGCTGATCCTCCTCCCCGTCCTGTTCTTCCTGATCATCGCGTTGGCGGTCGTTCTCCAGCGTCGCCGGCTGCGCGGCCATGCCGAGTGGTTCACCGTCGGCCCAGGCGCGCCGATCCGCTGGATCCCCACCCCCCCGGGTGCCCTCTCGATCCGGTGGTCGCGATTCGCGGCGTTCCTGATCGTCCCCCTCATCCTCGTGCCGTTCGCGTTCGCTCCGGGCGGCCTCTTCGTCGTCGCCCTCGACGCCATCATCTTCGTCCCGCTCGTCGCCCTCCTCGTCCACAGCCAACGGTCGAGGCAGGTGACCTCGGTCGGCATCGTCCGCGAGGGGGTCATCTTCCAGATGCGCTCGTCGACCGTGCGAGTGGGATGGGCCGGCCTTCAGCCCCCCCTGTTTCTCCCGAAGGGACGGGCGGGGATCTTTTTCCGCTACTCGTACCCGAACGAGAACGTTCGGGCGGGCTTCTCCGAGGTCACGGTCGACCAGGCGCGGGCGATCCTGAGCGCGCCGGAGTCGCCGGGCTACCCGCTGTCGCCCCCCGTCGCGGCCGCGCTCGGCCTTCCGATGCTCCCGAGCACGCCGCCCCCGCCACCCCCCCCGCCTCCTATGGCACCGCGACCGACGCCTCCGTCGTACCGGACGACCGCTCGCGGCACCGTGGTCGCCTCGTCCGCGCCGTTGCCGTCGAGCGCGAGCCCGTACGTGACGTGCCCGGGCTGCGGACAGGTCTCGATGCGGGGCCAGTGGCAATTCTGCCAGAACTGCGGCCGCCCGCTTCCGCGATCCTGAGGCGGGCGGAGCGGGGCGACCCCCGCCCGGACGGGCGTCGCGCTTAGCCGACGCGACCCGCCCGAACGACCGCCGAGCCGTCCACGTCGAGATCGGCTCCGCGGACCATCGAGAACATCTGGAACGGCAGCTTGTTCCGGCCTCCGAGGAACGCGTTGCCTCCGACCCCGAGCAGCACGATCCCCGACTCGATCTCCTCGTACATCGGGACGCGTCGTCCCTTCGGGTTCAGGCCGATGCTGAGGAGCCCCGGCCGCTCCTTGCCCTCGCCGGCCGCGCGGAATCGCTTGCCGATCTCCTCGCCGTCGCCATCGTACTGGAAGCTCACCATCTTCCCACCGGAGAATTCCCATCGGCCGGTCGGCGACCGGAGGTCGGGCTGGAGATGGGAGAGGTTCGAGACGAACGTCCCGTCCGCCTTGTTTTCGTCGAGTCCGACCATGACGGTACCGGCGGGCGAGTTCGCCAAGAACCCGAACGGTCGGCCCATCGCGGCCTTGTCGAGAATCCCGGTCTCCAGTCGAACCTCGCGCTTCGTGAGGCCGAGGGTCAGGTCGGTTCCGTTGCGGTGCCGAACGCGGAGCACCGAGCCGTCCGCGAGCGCCTTCGCGATCCGCGTCCCGGTGGCGTACATCCGCGACGCATCCGCGAGTCCGGCCGAGGCGACCTGCTTGCGCCATCTCGGGCCGTTGAGGCCGTGCCGGGCCGCCACCGAATCGGTGGCGAAGGCGACCGACATCCGGCACCCCCGCAGGCCCGCTTTGCGGCCGATCTTGTACCAGTCCGGGTTCGACGCGAACGCCCGGTCG
>DASYOF010000130.1:0-2543 GCA_036007995.1 Thermoplasmata archaeon | reverse complement strand
CGCTCGGCGCACCCGAGCGTCGTCCTGCACACGCTGCTCGAGCCCGGCAAACGGGCCGCCGCCCTCGCGGCCGACCTCGAGGCGCCGTTGCGCCGGATCCACGAATCGGACGGCGGCCCTCCGACCGCGGAACCGTCCGGTCCCGCCGCCAGCACGGCGTCGACCACCGCCGCGACGAGCTGGCTCGTCGACCTGATCGGCGACGCGGTGGGCCAGGTGTGGTTCCTCGGCGACGAGTCGGCGTGGTTCGCCCCGGGCGCCAGCGTCGAACGGGAGCTCGCCGAACGAGGCCGGCGTTCGTCGCGGATCCAGATCCGAATGCTGGTCCCCCCCGCCGACCTCGACGGCTCGCGGCGGGCGCACCACGAGCGCCTTGCCGAGGTCGGGGTGGACGTTCGGTATTCCACGCGGTTCCACGCCCCGACGGTGATCGTCGACAGCCGATGGCTCCTGGTCCGGAACGGGGCGGCTCCGGCCGGCACGGGCAAGACGCCGACGTACCTGAGACTCGACTCCCCCGGTCTGAGCCGGGACCTGCTTTCGGCGGGCGAGGACGCGTGGTCCCGCTCCGGGGCCGTACCGTCGGGCGGTCCCGGTCCGACGGCCGATGCTCCCCGGGCGGTCCACCCGGAGAGCGCGCTTCCCGTGCGGGGAGCGGCGGATCGCCGCCCGCGACCCGGCAAGAGCGCGGGGCGCCGCGGGCTCGGCGAAACGTAGCGGCCGGGTCGGACGACGGCCGAGAGCACCGGGAACCGGGGCGCAGCCGAACGTCGGAAGGGGTTGGAGGCGGGACCCCGACGGGTCCCGTCGATCCGGCGGCGCCTAGGTGAACGTGAGGCTCACCGAGGCGAGCATCCCATGGACGTCCGCCGCGCCGGTCTTCGGCGTGACCGAGTAGCCGGGCACGTGGGTCACCGAGAACGCGTAGAGGCCGTTCGGCTCCCAGAACGTCATCGTCATCGAGGTCCCGGTCTGCGTGTACCCGTTGATGGTCACCGACCAGGGCGTTCCGGGCGTCAGGCCGGACTCGGTGAAGACGATCCGGTGGAGCGGGGCCAGGAGCAGCGGCTTGTAGTCGCCGCCGACAAAGATCCCGCCGCTGTCCGTGTAGGGCAGAACGCCCCACGGGTTGCTCGCGGTGCCGTAGTTGGCCCAGTAGTTCCCGCCCTCCCACGCGCCGTGGACAAGGCTTCCGGAGAGGTTCCAGCCGTTCACCATCCGGCCGTCGTTGACGTTCTGCGCCGTGACGTTCCACCGGTCGGTCCAGAGCTGGGGCGCCCCGGAGTAGAGGTTGTACGGGGGGGTGACCGCCGTCACCGGCGTCAGGAACGCGTTGTTGTAGATCAGGTCCCCGTTATCGAACTCCTGAAGCGCGTTCTGGAACGACCCGTCGAGGATGTTCCCCGGGTTGGTGGCCGTCGTGGTCGCCGCCGTGAAGAAGTTCCCCCAGACGACGTTGTTCGTTCCGCCGAAGATCATCAGTCCGATGCTCTGCACCTGGAACGAGTTGCTCGCGATCAGGCTGTCGCTCGTCCCCCAGAACAGGACCTCCGGGTTGTAGGAGACGTAGACGACGCTCCAACCCGTGATCTGCGCGTTCCCCGTGAGCGAGACATGGGTCGCGCCGTAGAACTGCGCTCCCAGGTTGTTCGTCACCGGCGCGCCGAAGAAGGCGATGCCGCTCGCTTCGGCCGGCAGCGTGTAGGCGACGTTGAAGTCGGCCATGTCGCTCACGGTGACGTACGCCGTAGTCCCCGACAGCAGCACGCCCGGGAACACCGGGAACGCATAGTCGTTGAACTCCCCGAACAGCGGGCTCACGAACCCGGCCGAGTTGGCATCGAGGACGTACGGATTGACCACCGTACCCGTTCCGGACGACGAGATCGACTTCAGTTGGGCGTTGTCCCACGCCCAGAGCGGCGTGTACACCCCGGTCGCGGCGTTCGCCGTCAGGTGGACGGACATCGTGGTCGTCGACGAGATGAGCGCCGTGGCGGGGTTGTGGTCGCTCAGGAGGAAGTCGAACGAGTAGCTGTGGGGCGACAGGAGGTACGTCGCGATCCCGGACGCGGGCACGGGGGCCCACGCCGCCGTGTTGGCGTTCCAGGTCGACCCCTGGTTCGCGAACACGAACGCGTTCGACGGCGTGAGGTCGAACGTCGCGCGGATCCAGCCGGCGTGCGCGCCGACGAGGCCCCACAGCGGCTGCAGGATTGACGGACCTGGCCCAAGAACCGCGATCGGGTTCGACGCGCCCGGGCTCCACTCGGCGATCCCTTCCGAGGTCTCGCCCGTGTCGGTACCGAAGCTCGAACCAGCGGGTACCGGCACGTACGTCGAGGAACCGTTCGACCGGGTCCAGAGCCCCATCGTCGCGTTGATCCCGTAGATCGACGTGGTGGAGCCGCCGCCCGGGCCACCGAGCATGATCTCGGCGTCGTTGAGGAGCCCGAACGCGTTGGTCTGCTTCCCGTTGATCTGGAACACCGGGTGGGGCGCCGCGTGGATCGGGTGGACCGCCGAGTTGAACTCGACCTGGT
>DASYOF010000129.1:0-5522 GCA_036007995.1 Thermoplasmata archaeon | reverse complement strand
CGACACCCCCGAGACCGAGCGTGAGCGCGACGAGTTGACGACGATGGAGAGCGACCGGGCTGCCGATGGCGTACAGTACGAGTAGGCTCAAGATCGGCGAGGTGGCGTAGACGATCGACGCGCTGCCGCCCGTCGCGTGTTGCAGGCCCCAGTAGAGCGGCAGGTTGATCCCGGCGATCAGAATCGCCCCGAGGCCCGCGGAGCGGGCGAGCTCTCGGGGAGCGGGCCGCACCGACCGCGTGAGGACAGCGACGGGCGCCATGACGGCGGCTGCCAGCACGAGGTCGAGAACGACGAGCAGGAACGGGTCGGCGCCGGCCGCCACGCCGACCCGGGCGATCGGAAACGTGGCCCCCCACAGCACGCCCAACAGGAGGAGTTGCGGAAGTCCGCCCGTCCGGTACGATCCTGTCGCGACCACCTCCGACCCCCCGACGCTGGGTAGGTCGCCTCCCAGCCTCATGTGCCGGTCGTCGAGTCGACTTGACGTGCCGCGGCCGCGGGAGCCCGCTCGTCCGGGCGGTGGCGGAAGCCGGTCCATCGAGCGGATTTTACGGCGCTCTTATCCGCCGCCTGACGGTGGGCGAGCCGGGGGGACCCCGTCGGGCGTTTCAGGATGACCGCGACCGACTCCGGACCGCCGCCACCAGCCCCGGACCTCGACTTCGGGAGCCGCCATATCCTGGAACGGAGCGACTTCCCGAAGTTCCTCGGCGCGATGGTCCGGGCCGGCTACCAGGTCGTCGGCCCGACCGTCCGTGACGGCGCGATCGTCTACGGAGAGATCCACGACGAATCCGACCTGCCCATCGGCTGGACCGACCGCCAAGAGGCGGGGAAGTACCGCTTGGAGCGACGGTCGGACGCGGCGCTGTTCGGCTATGCCGTCGGACCGCACAGCTGGAAGAAGTACCTGTTTCCCGCGCACGAGCGGCTGTGGACCGGCGCCCGGGAGAACGGGTCGTTCTCGATCGCGGCCGAGCCAACGGACGGGCCTCCGCGGGCGTTCCTCGGCGTGCGCGGGTGCGAGCTTGCGGCCATCGCGATCCAGGACCGTGTCTTCGGGAAGGCGGGGGACCCCGGATACCTCGCCCGTCGCTCGCGGACCTTCCGCGTGGCGATCCAGTGCGGCCAAGCCGGCGGCACGTGCTTCTGCGTGTCGATGGGAACCGGACCGAAGGTGCGGGGCGACCACGACCTCGCGCTGACCGAGATCCTCGCCGGCGACCGGCACTGGTTCCTCGTCGAGGTCGGCTCGGCCGCGGGGGCGGCCGTGCTCGCCCACGTCCCCCTCCGTCCGGCCGGATCCGGCGACCAGGTGGCCGCCGAAGATGTCGTCGCTCGGACGGCGGCCTCGATGGGACGGCAGATGGACACCCAGGGGATCCGGGAGCTGCTCCTCGACAACCCGGAGCACCCCCGCTGGCAGATCGTGGCCCAGCGTTGCCTCTCCTGCACGAATTGCACCATGGCGTGCCCGACGTGCTTCTGCCACACGACGGAGGAAGTACCGGACCTATCGGGGGACCACGTCGAGCGGTGGCGCCGCTGGGACTCCTGCTTCAATTCCGGCTTCTCCGAGCTCCACGGGTCCTCGGTCCGCAAGACGACCGACTCCCGGTACCGGCAGTGGATGACGCACAAGCTG
The DNA here is from genome assembly GCA_036007995.1 of Thermoplasmata archaeon. Taxonomy (GTDB): domain Archaea; phylum Thermoplasmatota; class Thermoplasmata; order Lutacidiplasmatales; family UBA184; genus Lutacidiplasma. The sequence continues at coordinate 3,874 of DASYOF010000129.1, read as the reverse complement.
TCGACCTGGTTCGACCAGTTCGGCAGCTCCGGCTGCGTCGGCTGCGGGCGGTGCATCACCTGGTGCCCGGTGGGGATCGACCTCACGGAGGAAGTCGCGGCGATCCGGGCGAGCCCGGGCGCCCGACCCGGGGAGACGAGGAAAGTACCATGAGCGCTGAGGATTCCGAGGAGCCCGAGCTGCGGCTGGCCGACCACCGATTCTTCCGGGGGATGGATCCGGAGTTCCTCGGACGGCTCGGCGAGAAGACGTACGTCCGGACCTTCGAGGCGGGGGCGCTCATCGTGCGCGAGGGCGATCCGGCCGACGAGTTCCTTGCCCTCTTCTCGGGCAAGGTCGCGCTGGAGATCATCGTCGCCGACCGGCCTCGCACCACCGTCCAGACGCTCGGCGCCGGCGATGTCCTCGGGTGGTCGTGGCTGTTCCCGCCGCACCAGTGGCGGGTCGACGCCCGAGCGGTGAAGGTCACGCGGGCGCTCGGGCTCGCCGCGGCACCGCTCCGGGACCTGTTGGAGGAGCGCCCGGCCGACGGCTACGTCTTCCTGATGCGACTCCTGCCGGTGATCGCCCAGCGCCTCGAGAACACCCGTCTGCAGCTCCTCGACCTCCATGGCCGGTAATCCCCCGACCCCCGGCGGAACCCCGGCGGCGGCCCCGCCCCCCTGGGTCGTCCCGGTGCCGTTCGAGGTCCGCCAGCGCAGCCCGGAGACGTCGGACACCGTGACCCTCGAACTCCGACCGAAGGCCGGGACGCCCCGGCTGGCGTTCCGACCGGGGCAGTTCAACATGCTGTACGCCTTCGGCGTCGGCGAGGCGGCGATCTCGATCAGCGGCGACCCGCACGACCCAGACCGGTACCTCCACACCGTGCGGGTGGCGGGTCGGGTGAGCCAGGCGCTCGCCGAGGCGGCCCCCGGCGGGGTGCTCGGCGTCCGGGGCCCGTACGGCACCGGCTGGCCGGTCGAGGAGTGCGTCGGTCACGACGTGGTCATCGTCGCCGGCGGGCTCGGCCTCCCCCCGCTCCGACCCCTGCTCTACGAACTCCTCCGGGACCGGAGCCGGTACGGGCGACTTGAGCTCGTGTACGGGGCGCGGACGCCGAAGGACCTCGTGTTCTACGATGAGATCCAACGCTGGCGGGCGCGGTCGGACCTCCGGTTCCAGACGACCGTCGACACCGCCGGACGCGAGTGGTACGGCGATGTCGGCCTCGTGACCGCGCGGCTCCCCGACGCCCGATTCGAGCCGGCCCAGACGGTCGCCTTCCTGTGCGGACCGGAGATCATGATGAAACTGACCGCGCAGGCGTTGGTCGGCCGGGGCGTGTCCCCGGATGCGATCTGGGTGTCGATGGAGCGGAACATGAAGTGCGCCGTCGGGCTGTGCGGGCACTGCCAGCTCGGCCCCGAGTTCGTCTGCCGGAACGGCCCGGTCTTCCGGTACCGGGAGATCGCCCGCTACCTCGCCGTCCGGGAGCTGTGAGATGCCTGGGTCCGAGAAACCGAGGCTCGGCGTGTTCAAGTTCGCCTCCTGCGACGGCTGCCAGCTGACGCTGCTCGACTGTGAGGACGAGCTCTTGCCGATCGCCGACCGGGTGGAGATCGCCGACTTCCGCGAGGCGTCGAGCGCCGTCCTGGCCGGCCCGTACGACCTCGCGCTCGTCGAGGGGTCGGTGACGACCCCCGGGGACGTCGACCGGATCCGCTCGATCCGGGCGAACTCGCGCGTCCTCGTCACGATCGGGGCGTGCGCGACCTCGGGAGGGATCCAGGCGCTCCGAAACTTTGCGGACGTCCGGGACTACCGCGAGGTCGTCTACGCCCGCCCCGAGTTCATCGAGACGCTGGCCACCTCCACGCCGATCCAGGACCACGTGAAGGTCGATTTCGAGCTCCGCGGATGCCCGATCAACAAGGTCCAGCTCCTCGAGGTGATCCGCGCGTACCTCGGACGCCGGACCCCGAACGTCTCGACCGAGAGCGTCTGCATCGAATGCAAGCGGCGGGGGACCGTCTGCGTCCTCGTCGCCCACGGCACCCCCTGCCTCGGACCCGTGACGCAGGCCGGCTGCGGCGCGATCTGCCCGTCGTTCGACCGGGGCTGCTACGGCTGTTTCGGTCCGCAGGACACGCCGAACGCCCCCGCGATGTCGCGGAAGCTGATCCAGCTCGGGATGGAGCCGCCCGCGGTGCACCGGATCTACCGGACCTTCAACGCGAACGCCCCCGCGTTCCGGGCGGCCGCCGACGCGGCGACCGCACCTTCGGGAGCGCCGTGACCGACCGAACGATCGCCGTCGACTACCTCGCGCGGGTCGAGGGGGAGGGGGCGCTCCACGTTCGGATCCACGACCGGACGGTCGAGGAGGTCGAGCTCCGGATCTTCGAGCCGCCGCGGTTCTTCGAGGCGTTCCTGCGCGGCCGCTCCTACCTGGAGGCCCCCGACATCACGGCCCGGATCTGCGGGATCTGCCCGGTCGCCTACCAGATGAGCTCGTGCCACGCGATCGAGCACGGGCTCGGCCTCACCACGTCGCCGGCGGTCCGGGAGCTGCGGCGCCTGCTGTACTGCGGCGAGTGGATCGAGAGCCGCGCGCTCCACGTTTACCTGCTCCACGCCCCGGATTTCCTCGGCTATCCGGACGCGATCCGGATGGCGAAGGACCACCCGGAAGCGGTCCACCGGGGGCTGGAACTGAAGAAGGCTGGGAACGCCCTCATGGCGCGTCTCGGCGGCCGGGAGATCCACCCGGTGAACGTCCGCATCGGCGGGTTCTACCGGTGCCCGTCCCGCGAGGAGCTCGGCGAACTCCGCCCGCAGCTCGAGGAGGCGCTCGCGCTCGCGGAGGAGACCGCCCGGTTCGCCGCCGGATTCCCGTTCCCCCGCGTCGAGGAGGAGTACGAGTTCGTCTCCCTCCGTCATCCGGTGGAGTACCCGATGAACGAGGGGGAGATCGTCTCCAGCCGGGGGCTCCGGATCCCGGCGACGCAGTTCGAGGAGGAGTTCCACGAGCTCCAAGTGCCCCACTCCCACGCGCTGCATGCGGTCCGGCGGGACGGCGGGTCGTACCTCGTCGGCCCGATGGCCCGGTACGCGCTGAACGGCGATCGGCTCGGACCGAGGGCCCAGGCGATCGTGCGGGAGATCGGGCTCGAGAAGGTCGTCACGAACCCGTTCCGGAGCGTCCTGGTCCGCTCGGTCGAGCTCGTCTACGCCTGCGAAGAGGCGCTTCGGATCCTCGGCGCCTACCGCCCGCCGGACCGGCCGTTCGTGGCGTCCGCCGGCCCGTACGACGTGCCGGGATGCGCCGCCGCGACGGAGGCGCCCCGGGGCCTCCTTTACCACCGGTACGTCCTCGACCCGGCCGGCCAGATCGTCGAGGCGAAGATCGTCGCGCCGACCTCCCAGAACCAGAAACGGATCGAGGACGACCTCCGGGACGTCGTCACCCGGTCGCTCGACCTCGACGACGCCGCGCTCACGGACGCGTGCGAACGCGCGATCCGCAACCACGACCCGTGCATCTCGTGCGCGACGCACTTCCTCACCCTCGACCTCCACCGCGAGTAGGCCCGTGACCGACCGTCACGGCGCGGCCCAGGTTCCCCTGGTCCTCGGGGTCGGGAACGAGAACCGGGGCGACGATGCGGCCGGGCTCCTCGTCGCGCGCCTTCTGCGTCCGCGGCTCGCCGGGGTCGCCACCGTCTCGGAGGTCGCTACCGAAGGCACCGAGCTCCTCGACCAGTGGGAGGGGCGCGAGTTCGTGGTGGCGGTCGACGCGATCCGGACCGGCGCGCCCTCCGGCACCGTGCTCCGATGGGCGTCGGGGTCCGGGCCGCTCCCGACCCCGCTCTCGACGGTCTCGAGCCATGGG
>DASYOF010000128.1:0-4053 GCA_036007995.1 Thermoplasmata archaeon | reverse complement strand
CGCAGCGCTCGAAGCCCCGGACCGAACCCTTTCCCGCCGTCGACGCGGGCTCCCAACCGGTGGGTCCCGCTCCGCCCCTTAAATCCCGGCAACGGCCTAGCCGGATGATGCCTCGGAGAGGGTCCGGACCGCTCGTTGCGGCCCTCGCGGCGGCGTTGGTTCTCCTCGTGGGGCTCATTCCCGGCGGCGCGTTGGCGGGCCCTCCGGGTCCGTCCGCGAGCCACTCCGGAGTGACCGTTGGCTGGCCCCCGAGAGCCCCGACCGGAGCGTCGAGTCACCCTTCGACGCCGCCGTCGCTCGCATGCCTCGCTCTCCCCCGGTCGAGCCCGTGTCTTCCGGGCTCGGACACCCCAGTCGTCGACTTGCTCGCGAACGGATCGGATTCGGGGGCTCGCTTCTCCGTCGGGATCGCTCTCCCGGCGGCGGGGGCGAACCCCGCCGCGGTCCTCGGGTCGTTTTGGGTGGGGCTCTGGGTCACCGGTGCTCCTTGCTCGGTCGACGGGGCGTCCTATCTCGCGGTCACCCTCTACCCGCCGTACAGCCCGGCCGTCGTCCCTGTCTCCCCCGATTGGGTGGCCCAGGTCCCCGTCCGGGACCTCGCGCCATCGGGGTCGTGCGACCCGCTCTGCCAAAACGCGAGCGCGGCCGGCGCGGTCGGGGGCGTGCCGGTCTGCGAGGACAACATCATTCTCGGGGGCGGATGGCCGTCCTCCGCGTCGGTCGGACGGTTCGCGCCCGGCGACCAGCTCGTGGTCACCGGGTGGGGCGAGGTCGGAGCGGCACCGCTCCGCGTCTGGGTCAACGACTCCACCAACTCGTCGGCCTCCGCCGCGTGGTCGTACGGCCCTTCGGCCACCGTCACGGGCGCTCCCGTCGGGCCGCGCTACGCTTCCTCGAACGCCTCCGATGGAGGGTGGGCGACCCCGTACGACGTCGCGTTCGGCTGGAACGACTGTCCGACGGCGCCAGGCCCGACGTCGTGCAATAGCTACGCCGGCCCCGCCCTCGCCGCCACCCCGCTGCCGCTCGTCACCTCGGCGACGTACTGGAACTCCTCGACGGCCGCGACCGAGTCGTTCCCGTGGATCGCCACCGCCTCCTCGAGCGGCGCCTGCGGGGGACCGCAGACGCTCTCGAGCTGCCCGGACTCGGCGACCTACGGGGGGACCGCCGCCTACCCAACCCTCTCGATCGTCCCGACCTCCTCGAACTCCTCGGCGTGGCGGATCGGGCCGTCGAACGGCTCGCTGGCCGACTACGGCGGGACCGGCCAGTACCTGCCGACCGGGGCGGCGAGCTGGCAGACGCCCGCGGACGTCACGGTCAATTCGGCCTCCGGGATCGCGGGCACCGCGACCGTCAACGTCACGATCGCCGACCCCCGGGGGGCGGCGGCCGTCCAGGTGGAGGCGCTCTGGTGCGCGGCGGGAGGACCGCGGCTGACGGAGGTCGAGGCGACCGTCCACGGGACCCTCACGCGCGTCAGCGTGCCCTTGAACGTCTCGAGCGAGAACGGGACCCTCCGATACTGGGTGTCCGAGCGGTCGAGCGGGAACGTCTGGGCTCCCGCCGTCGCTCACACGCTTTCGATGACCGGCGGAAGCAGTTCGTGCGTCGTCCCCGCCCCGGCGGCCCCTTCGTTTGGCGTCGGCAACGTCACCGCCGTCGCCGGCGGCTATCACCTCACGTGGAGCGAGGGCTCGACCGACATCCGCGGCTACGACGTCACGGTCAACGCCACCACCTCCGGATTCTCCGGGAGCTACTTCGTCGGCAACGTCACCTCCGCCACGTTGACCGGCATCCCGTCGCCCGGCTCCTACCGCATCACGGTCACCGCCGACACGTTCGCGAACACCTCGGCCGGGACGACGTATGCTCCGGCGGCTTCGCCGAGCGCTCCGCTCGCGGTGGCCGACTCCTCTGTGGCCGGACCGCTCTGGCACGGCGCCCCGCCGACGTCGGTCAACGTCACCTTGACCGGCGGCGCCCCGCCGTTCGACATCGCGGTGAACCTCGGGAACGGTAGCACGACGAACGCCACGACCTCGCGGAATGCGACGACCGTACTAGTCGTCCTGGCCGCCGGTGTCGGGTTCGCGGACGTCCGGGTAACGGTCGTCGACTCCAACGGGATTGCCGCGGCCGCCACCCCGATCCTTCGCGACGTTTGGTCGGGACCGCTCGCCCCGGTTGGGAACATCTCGGCGGGCGGTGGCACCGTCGGCGTGAACTGGACCTCGTCGAGCTCGCCGGCCGGGCCGGTACTTCGGTACTCCGTCTATCTCACTTCGAACGCAAGCCGCGCGGCGACGGCGTTCCTCGCGGGCGGCGCCAACACGTCGCGGAACGTTACCGACGGCGGTGTCGAACTTTGGAATACGACGGGCCTCTCCCTCGGGGTCCCGTGGTCGAACAACGTCACGGCGTACGCCACGGTCGTCCCGGAGGACGCCCTCGGGGTCGGGTTCGCGACGCCGGTCCCGCTCGTGGCGACCCCGGCCCCGCTCGCCCCCGGGGCGATCCTCGGAGGTCCCGGCGGCCCCGCTCCGTACAACGCGACGTTCTCCACCCTCGTGGCGACCGGGACGAACGACACGATCGACGAGGCGATCTACTCGTTCCCCGGTTTCGCCTTCACGCTCGCGACCGTCACCCGCATCAGCCCGACGGAGGCGTACGCGAACGCGACGGCGCGTATCGCGACCGTCGGGCTCGTCCAGGTACTCTTCCACGTTGCCGACGTCTACGGCGGGACCGCGATCGTGCGGGCGGACGTGCTCATCAGCGCCGGGGCCGCCCCGATCGTCGTCGCCTCGGCGACCCCCGGGCCGGCGTACGAAGGGACGCTCGTGAACTTCACCGCCTCCGCGACGGGGACCGGACCGTTCGTCTACACCTGGCAGTTCGGCGACGGGACGAACGGTTCCGGCGCGACCGCGGAACACGCGTACACGTCGGCCGGGACGTTCACCGCGCTCGTGACGGTCGTCGACAACGGGACCGGTGGGTCGTCGGTGGCGTCGGTCCCCGAGACGGTCTACGCGCCGCCGACGGTCGTCATCGTGACGAGCGCCGGTCCGAACGGCTCGGTCAGCTGGAGCTTCCACGCCAAGCTGATCGGCGGGTCCGGTGTCGGCTCGTACGTCTGGGCGTTCGGGGACGGCGGGGTGGCCCGCGGGGAGAACGTCACCCACGACTACCACTCGACAGGGACGTTCCTCGTGAACGTCACCGCGACCGACGCGTCGCTCCGGACCGCGTATGCGAACACGACGGTCGACATCGGGGGCCTGTCGGGCACCACCTCGACCGGTCCGACCCTCGGGACGTTCGGCCCGCTCGCGGCGGGACTACTTGCCGCCGCCGTCGTCGGCTGGGCGGTCGCCGTGATCGCGGTGCTCCGGCTGCGGAGCGCCCCCGAGCGACCGACCGACGACGACGAAGACGACTGACGGTCGACCCTTACTCGGGCCCCTCGTCCGCCGGGCTGTCGGCCGTCGCGGTTCCCGCTCCGTCGGGGCTCGTGCGGGGACGGCGCCAGAGGAAGATCCCGAGCACGACGACGGCGACCGCGCCCACGATGGTCGCCGTGACGACGACCGTGAACGACGAGAGCTTCAGCCCCGAGCCGCCCGACGGGGGCGGGTTCGACACGAGGTGGACGGTGAGGTACGCCGTCTGGGCCGTGGCGACCGTGACGTTGCCAGTGAACGCGGCGTAGCCCGAGGCGGTGACCGTGACAGCGTAGGTGCCGGGCGGCAACGGGACCGTCGCGGTCCCCGCGTTCCCGATGGGCACCGCCGAGCCGTTCACGAGGACGGTCGCGGTCGCGGGCGTCACGTCGAGGATCAGCGTTCCGTTCGTCGACCCCCCGGAACCGGGCGGCGGCGTCGTCGCGGGGGTCAACGAGACGGCCGTTGCCGTCGGCAGGGCGAGGACGAGCGCGAGGAGGAGAACGGCGAGCCGCACCTGCATGGCCGAAACCGCCGCCGGACCAACCGTCCGGTCCCATAACGGGGCGGGTGGGGCGAGTTCGGCCCCGACGAGCCC
>DASYOF010000127.1:0-7053 GCA_036007995.1 Thermoplasmata archaeon | reverse complement strand
CGGAAGGCGCTCGCGAAGGACGGGATCCGGCTCGAGACGCTCCCCCGCGAGGAGATCGTTCGGCGCGTCGAGAACTGGAAGGACGAGCGGGAAGCCAAGATCCGTCGCCAGATCGACGCCGGCGGGTTCTCGGTGGATTGGTCGAGGTTCCGCTACACGATGGACCCGGGCGCCGTTCGCGCGACCCGGGAGGTGTTCGTCCGGCTCTACAACGACGGGCTCATCTACCGCGGCGAACGGATCGTCAATTGGGACCCGAAGCTCCGGACCGCGCTTTCCGACCTCGAGGTCCTCCATCGCGAGGAGGACGCCGAGCTCCTCACGATCCGCTACGCGTGGGCGGACGGAACCCCGGGTGGCCTCTCCGTCGCCACGGTCCGACCGGAGACGATCTTCGGCGACGTGGCGGTGGCGGTCCACCCAGACGACACCCGGCACGCCGGCGCCGTCGGCCGGTCGGTGCGTGTGCCGCTGACCGATCGCGCCGTCCCGGTCCTCGCGGACGCCGCGGTCGACCCGACGTTCGGCACCGGCGCGGTGAAGGTCACGCCCCGCCACGACCCGCTCGACTACCAGATCTACCGGGCCCACGCGACCGAGCTCACGCTCGTCCCGACGATCCTCGACCTCGACGGCCGCGTGACGGGCGAGCTCGTGCCGGTCGAGTTCCGGGGGCTGGACCGCGAGAAGGCCCGATCGCTCGTCACCGAGGCGCTCGACGCGGCGGGGGCGGTCGAGAGCCGCCGGCCGTACCGGCACTCGGTCGGACGGTCCGAACGCTCCGACGCGGTCGTGGAGCCACTCCTGTCGATGCAATGGTTCGTCCGAACCTCGGCGCTCTCCGCGCCCGCGATCGCGGCGGTCCGCGACGGCTCGGTGCGGATCCACCCGGCACGCTGGGAGCGGACGTTCTACAGCTGGATGGAGGCGCTCCAGGACTGGTGCATCTCCCGGCAGGTCGTCTGGGGCCACCCGATCCCGGTGTACTACTGCCCGTCGTGCGGCGCCGAGCAGGCCTCCGTGGATGTGCCCAGCGCCTGCGCAAAGTGCGGGCACGCCGAGCTCCGCCCGGACCCGGACGTCCTCGACACGTGGTTCACGAGCTGGCTCTGGCCGTTCGTGAACCTCGGCTGGCCGGAGGCGACCGAGGACCTCGCCCGGTACTACCCGACTAGCGTGCTCGTGACCGGCCGCGACATCATGTTCTTCTGGGTCGCCCGGATGATGATGGCCGGCGCCCGGTTCACCGGAAAGCCGCCGTTCTCCGACGTGTACTTCACCGGCCTCCTCCGCGACGAGCTCGGACGGAAGATCTCGAAGAGCCTCGGCAACTCCCCCGATCCGCTCGACCTGATCGCGGAACGGGGGGCCGACAGCCTCCGATTCGCCCTGGTCCACCCGGGCCCCGTCGACCAGGACGGTCCGTTCACCCCGGGCACCCTCGACGGCGGCCGGAACTTCCTGACCAAGCTCTGGAACGTCGTGCGGTTCGTTCACGGCCACCTCGCCGACGGCGCGGACGCGCCGACGACCGCCCCGACCTTGCCGGCCGGCGCCCCCATCGAACACCGCTGGATCCTTCACCGCTGGCGCCGGACGATCACCGAGGTCGACCGGGCGCTCACGGCGTACGAGCTGTCGGAGGCGGCGTCCGCGCTCTACCAATTCCTCTGGCACGACCTCGCCGACGTCTACCTCGAGTGGGTTCGCGGCGACCTCGGGGGAGCGAACGGCGACGCCGCCGCGCTGACCGCCCGCCACGTGTTGACGTTCGTCACCGAGCGAACGGTCCACGCGCTCCACCCGTTCGTCCCGCACGTGACCGAGGAGCTGTGGCACGCGCTCCCGCACTCCGGCGAGCTCCTGGCCACCGCGCCGTGGCCCCGCGAGGACGAAGCCCCGCTCGACCCGGAAGCCGAGGTCGCCGTCGGCATCGTCCTCGAGGCGGTCCGCTCCCTCCGCCACCTTAGGTCCGAGCACCAGGTCCCCCTGGCGGCCACCCCGGACGCCTGGTTGCGGCCCTCGGGGATGGAGGCCGCGACGTTGCTCCGCTCCCAGCAGGAGGTCGTCCGTCGGATGGCGAAACTCGGGACCCTCACGCTCCTCGAGGCCACCGGCACGGTACCGTCCGGCACCCGCGGGACGGTCCGGCCGAGCGGGGAGTACTTCCTCGCGGTGGCCGAGGCGGCGCCGAGTTCCGACACGCTCCACCGCGAGCGCGAGCTGCTCGCGACGATCCTCGCCAAGACCCGCGATCGCCTCGCGGACGCGGGATTCCGGTCGCGCGCCCCGCCGAACGTCGTCGTCGAGGCGGAGGCGAAGGCCCGCGAGTTGAGCGAACGGCTCATCAAGATCGACGAGCAGCTCGGGCGGCCACCGGAGACGGGCGGATGACGAAACCGAAGCGGGCCCCGACACCGACGCCGGAACGTCCTCCGACGTCGAAACCCAAGAGGCCACCCAAGGTGGCCGGGGCGATTGAGACCGTACCCCTGAAAACCGGCGGGAAACCGCACCCCCTGCTCGGGCTCGGCCTCTGGGCGCTGGGTCGCTGGGACCGGGACGCGGAGGTCCGCACGCGGACCACCCTCGAACATGCGCTCCAAGCCGGAGTGACCTGGTTCGACACCGCGGAGGTGTACGGCACCGGTCGGTCCGAACGTCTCCTCGGGGAGGTGCTGACCCGGGTGGGCGCCGAACCGTCGCGGCTGTTCCTGACCACGAAGGTCTCCTGGGAGCACCTTCGACGCCAGCAGGTCAAGGCGGCGGTCACCGGGAGCCTGCAGAAGCTCGGACGGAGCTCAGTCGACCTCGTCCTGGTCCACGCGCCCGACCCGCACGTGCCGATCGCCGAGACGATGGGGGCGCTCGAGGAGCTATGGAAGGAGAAGCGGTTCGGCGCGATCGGCGTCTCCAACTTCTCGGCCGAGCAACTCGCCGCGGCCCGCGCGGCGCTGAAGGAGACGGACATCGTCGTCAACCAGGTCGTCTACAACCTGTTCGACCGCGAGGACGGGGACGCCGTGATCGACTACTGCCGGACCAACGGCATCGTCGTGGAGGCGTACACGCCGCTCCTGCGCGGGCTCCTGGCCGGTCGCTACCTCGACGGGGAGAGCCCGAGCCCCGAGGTGCGTCGGTTCGCGCACCACCTCCTCGAGCGGAACCGGTTCGACGACCTGGTCACCCGAGCGCGGGCGATCCGCGACCTTGCGAAGAAGGAGGACGTCCCGATGGCGTCCATCGCGCTCCACTGGCTGCGGCGCCGCGGCGCGGCGACGATCTTCGGCGCGAGCTCACCGGACCAGGTCGATGCGATCCTCGAGGCGTGGCGGAGTCCCCCGAGCGACGCCGCCCTGGACCGCGCGGACGAGATCGCGCGCGGAGCCGGTCGTGCTTAGGCTCGCCGCGTTCGACATGGACGGCACCCTCGTCGACGCCGTGAGCTCCTGGGCCGCGGTCCACGAGCACTTCGGCGACCACAACGAGGAGGCGCTCCGCCTGTTCAACAGCGGGACGATCGACGACCACGAGTTCCTGCGTCGCGACATCCAGGTCTGGTGGCGGCACGACCCCGACATCACCATCGACGACCTCGAGGCGATCCTCGGCCGGGTGCGGCTCATGCCGGGAGCCCGGGAGCTGTTCGACGCGCTCCGTTCGGCCCGTGTGACGACGGCCATCATCAGCGGCGGGATCGACGTGCTCGCCCGGCGGGTGGCCCGGGAGCTCGGGATCGACGTGGCGCTCGCGAACGGCTTCCGCGTCGACTCGGTCGGCCGCCTTACGGGAGACGGCATCATCCGGGTCCCGATCCGGGACAAGGAGACGGTCCTGCGGAAGTTGCAGGACGACCTCGGGATCGGCCCGGAGGAGACCGCGTCGGTCGGCAACTCGGAGATCGACGTCGGGATGTTCCGCCGGAGCTCGATCGGCGTCGCCTTCCTCCCGGAGGACGAGGTGGTTCGGAAGGGGGCGACCGCGGTGGTCGACGAGAAGGACCTCCGACGCGTCGTGCCGATCCTCCTGCCGAACCGGACCCCTCCCTCGGCGGCGTCGAGCGGCCCCCCGACGTAGTTTGGACCCCGCGGCGCTGCCGGGACCGGTACCAAGACGCCAACCCTTTTGAACGGCGCCCGGCTCTCTCGGGCATGGCCGACACGTACGAAGCCATGCTCGAGCGGGCGCGGACCCGCCTTCCTCCCGTTCAGGTCAGCACCGACCGGTTCCAGGTCCCGGAGCCGGACATCATGTCCGACGGCAAGAACACCGTCATCCGCAACTTCCAGACGATCGCGGAGGTCCTCCGCCGCGAGCCGGCCCACCTGATCGGCTACCTCGCGCGCGAGCTCGGGTGCCCGGGCGTCCTCGACCTGCCGCGCGGCGTGCTGAAGAGCCGGATCCCGAAGGAGACGATCCAGCAGCGGATCCGCGAGTACACGGAAAAGTACGTCATCTGCTCCGAGTGCAAGCGGCCCGACACCCACCTGAAGCGGGACGGCCGCCTCACGCTCCTGATCTGCGAGGCGTGCGGGGCGCAGCGCCCCGTCACCGTCCGGCGCGTCGTCGAACCGGAGCGTCCGAAGACCCCGGTCGTGGTCGGCGAGGTGTATCGGCTCACGATCGAGGACGTCGGGAAGCGCGGCGACGGCGTCGCGAAGAAGGAAGGGTTCGTCATCTTCGTGACCGGGGCGACGCAGCGGGGCGCGACGATCAACGCGAAGATCACCAAGGTGCTCGGCAACAACGCCTACGCGATCGTGCAGCCCTAACCCGCGATGCGCAGCCTCCGAAGCCTCGGGCTCCTGGGGCTGTACGTCGGCGCCCAGCTCGTCGCGCTCGTGCTGGCGCTCCCGTTCAAGGCGGCCGGCCTCGCCTCGACGTCGAACCCGAACAATCCGACCGACCCGCTCTACATCATCGCGCTGATCGTCATCGTCCCGATCCCGATCATCTGGTTCGCCGCCCGGAAGGGCGGTCCGGCGACGCTCCGGGCGCTGATCCTCCTCGGGATCTCGGCGTCGCTGTTCATCACGCTGCAGGCGGCGTTCGCGCTGGTCACGCCCCCGCCGTTCTATCTCGGCAACCCCGCGGCCGGGGCGATCGGCGACTGGTCGGTGCCGCTCGCCGGGATCGTCGCCGTCACGCTCCTCCTGGCGCTCACGATCGAGCCGCAGTGGTACGTCGTCGACTTGGCGGGGTTCGTCGCCGCCGGGTCGCTGATCGCGCTCCTCGGGATCTCGTTCGGGATCCTGCCGACGTTCATCCTGCTCCTCGCGCTGATGGTGTACGATGCCGTCGCGGTGTACGGCACGAAGCACATGCTGACGCTCGCCGACGTGGTCACCGAGATGAAGGTCCCGATCCTGATGGTGATGCCGTCGGAGTCCGGGTTCGATTACACCCGGTCCGGCGGCTTGAAGTCCCAGCAGGCGAAGCCCCGCGAGGAGCGGGAGGCGATGTTCATGGGGCTCGGGGACGTCGTGATTCCGGGGACGCTCGTCGTGTCCGCGTTCATCTCGCTCCCGGCCCGGGCGTTCGCCCTCGGCATCGGCGGCAACCTGATCGCGGCGTTCGGGGCGCTCGCCGGCTCGCTCGTCGGCTACCTGTTCCTGATCCGGCTCGTCAACCGCGGGAACGCCCAAGCCGGCCTCCCGTTCCTGAACGGCGGCGCGATCGCGGGGTACGCGGTCGCCTACCTCGCCGTCTTCCACAACCCGTCGCTGGGGATCCAGCTCGCCTTCTGAGGCGCGAGGAGGAACGATGCCGCGGAAGGTCGAGGACGTGCGGGTCGACGATGCGCCGACCCTCGACGAGCTCGCGAAACGGCTCGAGGCCGGCGGGGGGTTCACGGCGAAGGCGGTCGGCCAGGGGGTCGACCTGCTCGCCCGGATCCTCGGCGACCGCGAGATGACCCGGTTCCTGTCGTTCCCGGCCGACATCGTCGCCACGGGAACCCGGGGCGTCCTCGCGGAGCTGATCCGGGACGGGTACGTCGACGCGGTGATCACGACCTGCGGCACCCTCGACCACGACATCGCGCGCGCCTTCCGGCCGTACTACCACGGGGAGTGGACGCTCGACGACGCGGTGCTCCGGAAGAAGGGGCTGTACCGGCTCGGCAACCTCGTCATCCCCGAGGGGAACTACGGACCGGTCGTCGAACGGTTCGTCCAACCGCTCCTCCGGAAGCTCTGGTCCGGCGGCACTCGCGCGCTCTCCACCCGCGACCTCGTCTGGGCGATCGGGGAGGCGCTCGGCGAAAAGCGCGGCACCGGCAGCATCGCGCGGGCGGCGTTCGAGAAGAACGTCCCCGTCTTCGTGCCGGGGATCACCGACGGGGCCGTCGGGTCCCAGCTCTGGCTGTTCTGGCAGGACCACAAGGCGTTCTCCGTCGACCTGATGACCGACGAGCAGGCGCTCTCCGACCTGGTCTTTGAGGCGAAGCGCTCGGGGGCGGTGATGCTCGGCGGCGGGATCTCGAAGCACCACACGATCTGGTGGAACCAGTTCCGCGAGGGTCTCGACGCGGCGCTGTACATCACGACCGCCGTGGAGTGGGACGGGAGCCTCTCGGGCGCCCGTACTCGCGAGGCGGTCTCCTGGGGGAAGGTCAAGCCGACCGCCCGCCACACGACGATTGAGGGGGACGTCACCGTCCTGTTCCCGCTGATGGTCGGGGCCGCCCTCGAGCGGCTTCGCCGGTAGGCGAGGGCCACCATTATAGGGCCGCACGAGTCCGCCGCCCTCGACTGTGGGCCCGTAGCTCAGCCCGGTAGAGCAGGCGGCTCTTAACCGCAAGATCAGGGGTTCGAATCCCCTCGGGCCCGGCCGATCCCCCGACCCTCGTACGGCCGTTGAGAGTCCCGCGATTTGGTCCGGTCGGTCGAGCGAGCGGCGCGAGCCCTAGCTGGCCGCGGCCGGGACCGGCTGCGCCGACTTCGCGACGATCCGCCCGGGGCGTTGCCACCAATAGTACAGGATGAACCCCACGACGGCGGCCCGCACATAGATCGAGAGGCCCATCATCCAGGACGTGACATCGATGGTGAA
>DASYOF010000126.1:0-6398 GCA_036007995.1 Thermoplasmata archaeon | reverse complement strand
GACGGCGTGACGTTCAACGGCGCCGTCGGCCCGGATACCTCCGCCGCTCCGATCACGGTCGTGAGCAGCTCGACGCTCCAGTTTCCGTCCTCGGGACCGTCCGGCTCGCTCGGGATCGCCTGGAACCTCACGGTCTCGAACGGGCTCGCGATCCCGGGCCCCAACGTCTCGGTCTCGGTCTCGACGCCCGCCGGCACCACCATCACATCGGCCACCGGATTCCAGAACGGGTCGGTCCGGAACGACCCGCTCGGGTACGGCGCTCCGACCGCGACCGGCAACCTCGGGACGTCGCCGACGGGGTCCGCCCGTGTCGCGTTCCAGCCGTCGTTCCCCACCGGCGACGTGCTGATCGTCGCGGGCGTTGCCGGGGTCGTCGCCGTCGGGACGTTCCTGCTCTGGCGACGGAAGCGGAAGGCGGCCCGGGGACCGGCCGATGCTCCTCGGAGTTGACGACACCGACGCGCCCTCGGGGGGGTGCACCACCCACGTCCTCACCGAGCTCGTGGCGCTCGCCCGGGACCAGGGGCTGGATGTTCTCGGCGAACCGCGCCTGGTCCGACTGAACCCGAACGTCCCGTGGAAGACCCGCGGGAACGCCGCGCTGTCGGTGGCGCTCGGCCATGGCCGAGGCGAGTTCCGCCGGATCGGCTCCATCCACGGCCGGCCGGTCCTCGCGTTCGGACGGGGGAGTTCTCCGTCCGGGCCGGAGCTCGCGGAGTTCCGGGAGTCGGCGTGGAAACGCGTGCTCGACCTATCGCCCCCCTCCGAGCGGAGCGACCCCGCGCTCGTGGTCGCGAGACATCGACTGCCGGACCGTCTCTATGTGGCCGCCGTCACGACGGTGGTCGCTCCTCGGGACGTCGAGGAGGCGCTCCGGTCTGTCGGCGGGGCGTGGTGGAGGACCCATGGCGCGAACCGGGGGATCGTCGGGGCCGCCGCGGCCGCGGCGTGGCCGGGCCGACGGCGGACGTGGGAGCTCATCGCCTACCGACGGCCCGGGGCCTCGGGACCCCGGGACATCGACGCGGAGTCCGTCCGGGCCGCCGCCCGACGGGAGCCCGCGCTCTTCCTTTGCCACGACCCGCGAACCCGTCGGCTGATGGTCGCGCCGCACACGCCGTGCCCGATCCTGTTCGGGCTCCGTTCGCGCACCCCGGAGGGGGCGCTCCGGGCGCGGGAGTGGATCCGTTCGGAGCCCGTCGACCGTTGGCTCCTCTTCCGAACAAACCAGGGGACGGGCGATCACCTGCGGGGAGGTGCGGCGGACGTTTCGTTGCCGTTCACTCCGGGCCGCCTGCGCGGCCTCGTCACGAGCGAGCCGGAGACTCTTCGCGGCGGCCA
Organism: Thermoplasmata archaeon; assembly: GCA_036007995.1. Lineage (GTDB taxonomy): Archaea > Thermoplasmatota > Thermoplasmata > Lutacidiplasmatales > UBA184 > Lutacidiplasma. The sequence continues at coordinate 5,054 of DASYOF010000126.1, read as the reverse complement.
CGTCGCCCTCTCCTTGACCGTCGGGGCCGGCCACATCGTCGCCTGCCGGGTGTTCGAGCCCACCAAGGTATTGCCGGGGGTGGCCCGGGCGCTCCGGCCGGGCGACTCGGTCGAACTCTGGGGCGGCACCGGTCCCGACCCCGTGTTCCGAGTGGAGGGGATCCGGCTGCTCCGGCACGCCGGACCCTCGCTCCGGTCGATCGCTCCCCGATGCCCAAGCTGCCGCCGTCGCACCCGGTCGCTCGGGACGGCGCGCGGGTTTCGGTGCCCCGGGTGCCGACGCCGGTGGCCACCGGAGGCGGCGGCTCGCCCGCCGCGGAGCTCGCCGCTCGCGCTCGGGACGTACCACCCGACGCCGTCGGCGCGGCGCCACCTCGCTCCGCTCGGACCGGAGCCTCGGCCCGAATAGCCCTTAATACGCCCACCGCCTCGAACCGGAGCGGAGGGCCATGTCGACCACGTCCTGGCGAACGGCGGCGCTGTTCGCCACCATCGTCGCGCTGTTCGTGTTCCTCGGCGCGCTCGTCGGCGCCCTGTTCTTCGGAAGCTTCCTCGCGGGCCTCCTCATCGCGCTCGTCCTCTCGCTGGTGTTCAACCTCGTCTCGTACTTCCTCTGCGACCGGTTCGTCCTCTGGACCTCCGGCGCGAAGATCGTCGCCCCGTCGGAAGCGCCGCGCCTCGCCCGGATCGTCGAGGAGCTTGCCCCGATGTTCGGGCTCGAGGCTCCGCGGATCGCGCTCGTCCCGTCGATGACGCCGAACGCGTTCGCGACCGGCCGGGACGCCCGCCACGCGGTCGTGGCGGCGACGGAGGGGATCCTGCACGTCCTCGACGACCGCGAGCTCCGCGGGGTGATCGCCCACGAGCTCGCGCACGTCAAAGACCGCGACGTGCTGGTCATGACGCTCGCGGCGACCCTCTCCGGAGCGATCGCCTACCTCGCCCAGATCGCGATGTTCTCGGCGTTCTTCGGCGGCGGCGGACGCAACAACGCCGGCCTCGGCGCGCTCCTCGCGGCGATCCCCGCCGCGATCGCGGCGACGCTGATCCAGCTCGCGATCTCGCGCACCCGGGAAAGCAAGGCCGACGAGGTCGGGGCGCGGACGATCGGCGACCCGCTCGCCCTGGCGAGCGCGCTCGGCAAGCTCGAGCGCGGCAATGCGGCGCTTCCGATGACGACCGGCTCGCCGTCCACGTCGAGCCTGTACATCGTCAATCCGTTCCGGGGCCAGACGCTGCTCGGCTGGTTCTCGACCCATCCCCCGATCGAGGTCCGGATCCGCGCGCTCCGCGCGATGGCGGCCGATCCGACGTACCGGCCGACGATCCGCTCTCCGACGGTCGCGCGCCCCGGGTTCACCGGCCGGAGCCAGCGGACCTAGCGCGAGGGGTACGTGCCGGTCTGCCCCGCGTGCGGCTCCGAGAACCCCGAAAGCGGTCGGGCGTGCGCCCGCTGCGGCCTCGCGGTCGAGTTGTTCGAGCCGGTCCGTCTGGCGGTGGGGCTCCCGGAGTCCGACCCGAAGTTCGCACACCAGGTCCAGGAGATCGTCGACGCCCTCGGCGCCGGCGCGTCGGGGGGCCCGAACCCGCCGGCGGCGGCGCTCCTCTCGCACGCGGCGCGGTTCCCGGCCCCCCCGGCTCCGACCGCGGTCGGGAGCGGCGTCACCGGCCCGGCGTTGCGCCCGATCCAGGAACTCCCGGCGTTGCCCGCGGCGCACGGGCTCGCGGTCGCGCGGCGCCAAGTGGAGGAGTACCTCACGATCGCGCGGCGCCAGGGGATCGACACGACCGAGTACGCCGCGCGCGCCCGCGACGCGGTCGCCGCGAACGATGGCCCGTCGTTCGAGGTCCTCGGCCGTTCGCTGTTCATCCAACTCGCCGGGTCGTTCACGGAGGAGTTCGAGACGCTCGTCACGCGCCGCAACGACCTGGCCGGCTACGCGCCGACGGCCGGCCCCGACGTCGAGTTCGAGAGCTGCCGGTCGGCGCTCGCGCTCGGGGACCTCGGCGGGGCGCAGCGGCGCCTCCGTCACCTCGAGGAGACGCTCTCGCGGCTCGAAGACGACTGGGCGACCGTCCATGTCCTCACCACCCAGGCCGAGCTGCTCGCAGAGACGATCCGGGAGCTCGGCGGCGACCCCGCGCCCGCGCTCGGTCCGCTCGCCGAGGGACGGCGCCTCGCGAAGGCCGGGGACCGGGAGACGGCCGAACCGGTGCTCGCCCGGGCGGGCCTGGCGCTCTGGGCGATCCTCGAGCCGGCGTTCCTCGCGGACCTCGCCCGCCTGAAGGATCGGCTTCTCGCGTTGCGGGAGTCCGGCGCCGACGTCGGCCCCGCGCTCGGGGAGCTCCGCGAGATCGCGTCCGACCTGCGGCGGCGCGCGTTCGTCTCGGTGATCGGCTCGTACCGGAGGCTCCGGGAGCTCGTCGGCCCGTCGGCGGCGGCCGCCCCGGACGCGTCCGGCCCGAAGCTTTAGTACTTCCCAACCGCTCGCCGGCCGATGCCGTTCGCGGCCCTCCGCGGGTTCCGGGATTACCCGCCCCCGGACGCCGGGGCCCGCAGCGAGCTCCTCCGAAGGTTCCGCGCGGCGGCCCGACGGTCCGGGTTCCAGGAGCTCGAGACCCCGTCGGTGGAGAGCCTCGAGCTGTTCAAGGTCAAGAGCGGCGAAGAGATCGGCCAGCAGGTCTGGGCGTTCCGGGACAAGGGCGACCGCGAGGTGGCGCTCGTCGCCGAAACGACGCCATCGCTCGCCCGCGTGTTCGTCGACCGGGCGAAGGCGGAGCCGCTGCCGGTCAAGTGGTTCACGGTCTCGAAGCTGTGGCGCTACGAGGAGCCCCAGTCCGGACGGACCCGCGAGTTCTCGCAGTTCAACCTCGACATCCTCGGGGTCCCGGGGGTCGAGGCGGAGGTCGAGCTCCTCCAGACGGCCGCCATGCTGATGGACGACGCGGGGGCCGCCGGCCTCTACGCGTTCCGGCTGAACGACCGCGAGCTCGCCGAAGGGCTCGGCCGCCACTTCGGAGGGCTCGACCGGCTCGCCTACTTCCGGGCGATCGACCGGTACCGGAAGGTCCCCGGCGGGGAGTTCGCCGACGCCCTCGCCTCGGCCGGCGTCACGCCGGACGGCGTGGAGTTCCTCCGCCGCCACCTCGAACGGACGGGCGTCGGCGTTTCGCCGTCGGAGGTCGAGCCGGTCTGGACCGAGCTCGCCAAGCTCGGCCTCGGCGACGCGGCGGTCGCCGGCCTCGACCGGCTGCGCGAGATCCTCCGGCTGCTCGGACCGGCGGGGCTCGCCGACCGCGTGGTCTACGACCCGACGGTCGTCCGGGGCCTCGCGTACTACACCGGGCCGGTGTTCGAGGCGTTCGACCGGGCGGGGGATTTGCGCTCGTTGTTCGGCGGCGGACGGTACGACCACCTCGTCGAACTGTTCGGCGGTCCGCCGACGCCGGCGTGCGGCCTCGCGATCGGCGACCAGACGCTCGAGCTCCTCCTGCGGGCGAACGGCCGATGGCCCGAGGGGGAGCCCGCGCTCGACACCTACGTCGTCGGCACCGGTCCGGAGGTGATGCCGGTCGTGCTCGAGGTCGTCGCGCGACTTCGGAAGGCCGGCGTCGCGACCGACTTCGACCCGATGCGGCGGACGATGTCCCGTCAGCTCAAGGAGGCGGCGCGGCGGCGCGCTCGTCGCGCGCTGATCGTGGGGCCGAGGGAGCTCGCCCGTGGCCAAATCGTCGAACGGGACCTGTCGACGGGTGCGCAGAAGGAGATCCCTCGGGATGGTCCGGAGGGACCGGGATGAGCCCCTCCAACGTCTCGCCGTCCCACAAGAGGATCCCGGGCGGGGACTCCGCCCCGTCGATGTACCCGAACCAGTAGACGACCGCGCCCTCGCCGAACAGCTCCGTGTACGGCCCGAGCTGGCGCTTCAGGTTCCGCTTCAGTTCGACGTCGTCGCCGAAGTTCCCCTTCGACTCGATCCACGTGATCTTCTGGCCGTAGAACATGATCGGCTGGTCGAGGAGCGCGTCCGGGGTCTTCTGGTACTTTCCGCGCAGGTCCTTCTCGGTCCGGTAGCCGATGCCGTGCTTCTCGAGCCAGGCGTAGAGGCGGCTCTCGCCGACGACCCCGCGGGCGCGCTGCCGCTCCATCCCCGCCGGTGAATAGATGGGGTCGTGGGCGAGGAGCTCCTCGACCTCGTGCTTGATCCGGGCGTCCGGGGCGCTCTCCGGGTTGAGGAACGTCTGCCAGACCTTCTTCCTCGGAACGCCGAGCTCCTGCAGGAGGATCTGGCCCATCAGGACCGGGGGGAACTTCCACTCCGTCGCCATGTCGAGCATCGTCCGGCCGCGCCGCCATTGCGACGCGAGGCGGGGGATCTGGCGCTTGACGACGTAGAACCGCCGGGTCGCGTCCCGCGTGACGCGGTGGGTGTGGATCACGAACAGGAGCTCCTCGTCGAGCCCCTCCGCCCGGGCGACCGCCTGGACGTCCTCGTCGGTGGCGAGACGGTCGTACAGTCGGCGGTAGGTCTCCCGGTCCATCCGAAGCCTTCGCGCACCCGCGCCGTTCGGGCGGGATCGGGGCCGACGAGCGCCCGTCCACCATAAGGTTTCGCGCAGTGGCCGGGGCGGTCCCGGCCGGCACCTCCGGAGGTCCGTCGGCGGCCCGACGTCGCGGGAGCGGGCGGAACCTTGACAAGGCGCCCCGGGGTGGCCCGCCGTCCCCATGAGCGCGCCCGCCCCCCGGCCCCCGACCGCCGGCACCGGCCGGGCCCGCCCGACCCCGGGCCCTTCGTCGACGCAGACGCGCCTCGTCGCCACCGCCCTCATCCTCGTGCTGGTCGCCGCGACCGTCGGTCCGCTCCTCTACCTGACCGAAAGTCCCCAGCTCGGGCCGGCGGGATCGATCCCGATCGACCACATCGTGATCGTCGTGATGGAGAACCGCGCGTTCGACAACTACTTCGGCGTCTACTGCCAGGCCGTCGGTCCGAACTGCCCGGCCGCGGCGAACGGGATCCCGCCGGCCACGTGCTTGCCGTACAACGCCTCTC
>DASYOF010000125.1:0-2381 GCA_036007995.1 Thermoplasmata archaeon | reverse complement strand
TCGTCGCCGCCGAGAAGGACCGCGCGGCGATCCAGGCCGCCCTCGCGAAGCGGAAAGGGGCGGAAGACGACGTCCGCGCTCGGAAGGCCGAGCTCGACGCGATCCACGAGGAGTTCGAGCGGCTGCGGGCGGAGCGGGACCGGGCGATGCATGCGATTCGCGACAGATTGGTTGACGTTGGGGGCCTCCTCGCCCAGGTGCGCGAGAAGGCGAAGGAGCGCGGGGCGGTCATGGCCCGCATCGACGCCTTCTCCGACGAGATCCGCACCCTCGAACGGGACGTGAACGCCCGACTCCGGGCCTCGCGGGACCGGCGGCTCGAGGCGCGGAAGACGGTCGTCGACTACAACCGCGGGGTCCGCGAGAACGTCGCCGGCGAGCACGCGTACGCCCAGGCGGCGGACGCCCAGCTCGAGGAACTGATGAAACGCGGGCGCGTCACGCTGCGCGGGTAGCGCTCGCCTACGCCGAGACGGTCGAGTTCACGGCCGGCGTGAACAGATTGATGACCTTCACGATGAAGATCAGCGTCTGCCCGCCGACCTCCTGGTTGAAGTCCTCCGTGTAGGTCCCCGCGGTCTCGTTCACCGCGGTCACGATGTACCGGCTGGAGGTCTGGCCGGCGCAGGAGAAGCCGGCGGTGCTCGTCCCCGCCACATGGCCGGCGTCGGACGGCGAGAGGTTGTTCACGAGGGTGATCCACCCGGAGCCGTTCGAGGTCGACGTGATGTTCTCGACCGTGACGCCCCAGCTCGTCGGGTGGGCGACCGCCCCGACCTTCGCGAGATTCTCCACCGTGACGGAACTCGCGTTGGCACTGAGGATCAGCATCGTCCAGCCGTACTGGGCGTTCGCAAACGTTGCGCCGGTGGTCGCGGCGTTCCCCGGATACTCCTTCTGGAACTCGGTCCCGGACAGCGTCTGGACGACGGGGAGCTTGTACTGGAGGGGTTGGACGAGGTTGCACGGGTACGCCGCGTAGCCGAGCGAGGCGGGGACGACGATCGAGTGGGAGACGTTCGTCGGGATGCCGACGATCCCCTGCCAGAACCCCGGCACGACCTGGACGAAGCTGTAGTTGTTGATCGTCACGTTCGCCGTGCTGAGCGGCCCGACGTGAACGCCGAGCTGCGTGTACGCCCCGGCGGAGCCGCGGTACCCGAACTGGAGCGCCTTCGGCCACGTCGCGTTGTTGGTCGCGACCTGGTAGACCGACGTGTCGAACACCTTCCCCGTTTCCGGGCCCGAGGCGAGGACGCCGATGTAGGTGACCGTCACGTTGTCGCCGATCTCGACGAGCACCGGCGACGCGGGCGAATGGGTCTGACTCTTGTAATACACGTAGCCGGCGCCGACCCCGGCTCCGACGAGCACCAGCACGATGAGGACGATCATCGGGAGTTGGGACGGCTCGTTCGCCATGCTGGGGATCCTTACCGTGAGGAACTGGGGGTCAGACTGTCGCGTGTCTCGTCATCGTATCGGAGAGACAGGTGTTCCTCATTCCCCCGCCCCCGAAACGGGCCGGGATATAAACCCCCCGGCACGCGTGGTGACGAATCGGACTACTTTCCGAGGTGGGCGACGAGCCAGTGCCAGGCCCGCACGCCGGGCGCGTGGGCGTCGTTCGCCCAGCACGGGAACGTGAGCCCGGTCGGGCCGACGAGCGCGAGGAGGCTCACGAACGGGACAACGAACGACCCGACCCCGCCGGGGGCGCCGGGGAGCACCGCGCCGAGTCCGGTCGTGCCGTTCCGGGTCAGGAGGACCGCCGCGCCAGCCAGGCCCGGTCCCAGTCCGATCAGGGCCGGACGGCGAAGCCGACGGCCGAGTTCCGTATCCAGTCGCATCGTTTCTAATACGTATTCATGCGCACTAGTATTTGTACCCACCCACGGCGTCGGCTCGGTCATCGCACGCAATCGATCGGCCCTCGATCGCGGGGTCCACCGACGGGGAAGGGCGCCCGGTCCCTTGGGGACGCGGGGCGGTCGAGTAGGGCGCGGGCCTCCCCTCCGAACGCCACGGATCTGGCGCGTCGTCGCGGGGCGAGAAGTCGAAACGTCGCGTTAGTTCCGACGACGTCGCAACTCGGGGGACGGGATTCTTATACCTCGAAAATCGAGACTTACCACGCACCGATTCTGAAGAGGTGCCGAGGAACCAAATGGGATTGAAAATGCGACGCCGGAGCGTGTACGTCGGGACGATTGTGGCGATGTTGGCCATGGTCGGCGGGCTGGCGCTCGCGTCGTTCGTGTCGACGGTGACGACCGGAGGTCAGAACGGCTACAGCGTGACCTCCGCCACCGGCACCTCGTACGCCACGGGAACCCCGACGGTCAACCTGGTCTGGACGACCGCCACGGCCTGCACGGCGA
>DASYOF010000124.1:0-5530 GCA_036007995.1 Thermoplasmata archaeon | reverse complement strand
CGGCGGGGTTCGCGGACCCCGAGGAGCTGTTCCAGGACGTTCCGAAGCGCGTTCGGATCGGCCGGATGGGCGTCGGAGCCGCCCAGGACGAGCTCGGCGTCGTCCGGTCCATCGAAAAGCTGCTCGACCGGAACCGACCGTACAGCGAGTTCTCCAACTTCCTGGGCGGCCGGATCGCCCCGCGGTACGTCCCCGCGGCCGTCGACGCGATCCTGCTTCGCAGCGAATTCTACACCTCGTACACACCGTACCAGCCCGAAGCGAGCCAGGGGATGCTCCAGGCGCTGTTCGAGTTCCAGAGCCTCTGGGTCGAACTGACCGGGTTGGACGCCGCGAACGCCTCGCTCTACGATGGGGCGACAGCGGCCGGGGAAGCGCTCCTGCTCTCGCGGCGGATCCACGAGGGTCACCGGTATCTCGTGCCCGCGAGCCTCCCCTGGGAGGAGAAGAGCGTTCTCGCGAACTACGCGGCAGGAACCGGGATCCGAATCGAGGAGATCCCGTTCGATCCGGTCACCGGCCGTCTCGATCTCGCCTGGACGAAGGCGCAGGCCGCGGCCGGGGACGTCTTCGGAGTCCTCGCGGACGTCCCGAACGGGTTCGGCCATGTCGATGAGGGATTGCTCGACCTGAAGGCCGCCATCGGTGCCGTCCCCCTCACCGTCGTCGCCGACCCGCTCGGTCTCACGGTCCTCGAGCCTCCCGGCGAGTGGGGCGCCGACATCGTCGTCGGCGAAGGGCAAGGGTTCGGCGCGAGCCCGTCGTTCGGCGGACCTCTGCTCGGACTCTTCGCGTGCCGGCGGGAGCACCTCCGGTTCACCCCGGGTCGGATCGTGGGCGCGACGCAAGACGCCGAGGGCCGGCCCGCGTACACCCTCACGCTCCAGACCCGCGAACAGCATATCCGCCGATCGCGGGCGACCTCGAACATCTGCACCAACCAGTCGCTCCTCGCGCTCGCCTTCGTCGTCTACGCCACGACCGTCGGACCGAAGGGACTCGCCGACCTCCAACGGACTCTCGCCGAGCGGGCGCGCACCCTCGCCGGGGCGTTGGGGGGCATCGACGGGCTGAAGGCCCCGCGCTTCGATTCCCCGTACCTCCACGAGTTCGCCGTCGGCGTCACCCGCGGCACCGCGACGGGATTCCTCGACCGGCTTCGCCGCAAGAAGGTCCTCGGCGGGCACCCGCTCGCCGACCCGCGCCCGGACGCGCCGAACTCGGCCGGCGAGATCTACCTGACCGCGGCGACGGAGTTCTGCGGCGAGAAGGAGATCGCGAAGTACGCGAAGGCCGCGCGAGCGGCCCTCGCCCACGTCCCGGGGGCACCTTGACGTTCCGACAGGCCCGGTACGATGAGCCGCCCGTCTGGGACCTCGCCGGCCCTCGGTCGCCGGATCCCTCCGCCGCGATCCCCGGGATCCCCGAGCGGTTCCGACGGCGGCGAGCGGTCGACTGGCCCGAGCTCAGCGAGCTCGAGGTCGTCCGCCATTACACCCGGCTGTCCCAGATGAACTTCGGGATCGACTCGATGCCGTACCCGCTCGGCTCGTGCACGATGAAGTACAACCCGAAGGTCTCCGAACAGCTCGCGCGTCGGGACGGCGCGGCGTCGCTCCACCCGTACCAACCGGTCGAGACCGTCCAGGGCGCGCTCGAGATCCTCTGGCGCCTCGAAACGGCGCTCGCGAAGGTCACCGGTCTCCCGGAGATCTCGCTCCAGCCGGCGGCGGGTGCGCACGGCGAGTACGCGGCGTTGTTGATGGTCCGGGCGTACTTCCGAGACCGTGGGGAGCTCGAGCAGCGGACCGACGTGCTCCTCCCGGACACCGCCCATGGGACGAACCCCGCTTCGGCCCACATGGCCGGGTTCACCGCTCGGGAGATCCCGAGCGTCGAGGGGTGCGTCGACGTCGCGGCGCTGAAAGCGGCGGTGAACGAGCATACGGCCGCGTTCATGCTGACGAATCCGAATACCGCGGGTCTCTTCGAGTCCGAGATCGGCGGGATCGCCGAGGCGGTCCATGGCGTCGGCGGGATGTTATACTACGACGGAGCGAACCTGAACGCGATCCTCGGGGTCACGAACCCCGGCCGGATGGGATTCGACGTCGCGCACCTGAACCTCCACAAGACGTTCGCGACGCCCCACGGCGGCGGGGGTCCGGGGGCGGGCGTCCTCGCGGCGTCGGAAACGTTGGGGCCGTACCTTCCGGTGCCCCGGGTCGTCAAGCGGGGCCGGGCGTTCCGCCTCGACTACGACCGGCCGAAGTCGATCGGGAAGATCAAGACCGGCTACGGCAATTTCGGCCTCGACCTCCGAGCGTACGCCTTCCTGCTGTCGCACGGGGAGGAGGGAATTCGGCACATCAGCCGCCGGGCGGTGTTGAACGCGAACTACCTCGGCAAGAAGCTCGGCCACCTGCTCCCGAGGCCGTTCCGGACCCTCGTGAAGCACGAGTTCCTCCTCTCCGGGGCGCCGTTGAAAGCCAACGGAGTCCGCACCCTCGACCTCGCGAAGCGCCTGCTCGACGAGGGGTACCACGCCCCGACCGTCTACTTCCCCTCGCTCGTCGAGGAAGCGCTCATGATCGAGTTCCCCGAGACCGAAAGTCGACGGGAGCTCGATGGGTTCGCCGCGGCGTTCGAACGGGCCGTCCACGACACCCCCGAGCACCTGCACGAGGCGCCCCGGTCGACCTCCGTCCGCCGGGTCGACGAGGTCCTCGCGGCGCGCCAGCTCCACCTGTCCCGGAAGGACCAACCGAAGACGGCGGCACAACCCTCTTGAGCCCGGCCACCCGTGGGCCGGCGCCATGAAGGACCGCGTCCGCAAGCTCTTCGGCCTCATCGACCCCCACCCCGACGCCGTCGTCCTGGCGAACGCGATCGACCCGCACCTCGATCAGAGCTTCTTCTACCTGTTCGACGTCCCGTCGGGGCTGTTCGAGGGGTCCGTCGCGATCGCCCACCAGGACGGCCGCCTGGACGTCCTCTCCTCGGTTCTGGAGGCGGAGAGCGCCGAGCGGGCCGCCAAGCAGGACCCCTCGGTCACGGTCCACGTGATGAAGGACAACGCCGACCGCCAGCGGATCGTCAAGAAGATCCTGCCCCACCCGGGGACGGTCGGGCTCAACTATCGGGAGCTGACGTACGAGACGTTCCGGCAGCTGGAGAAGGCGCTCCCCGGCGCCAAGTGGGTCGACGCCTCCCCCGCGATCCGGTCCGCCCGGATGGTGAAGGACGCGAGCGAGATCGAACGGCTGGAGCGCGCGGCCACCATCGGCTCGGTCGTGGCGAAAAAGATCCCGGCGATGCTCCACAAGGGGATCTCCGACCTCGAGCTCGCGGCGGAGATCGAGTACGCCATGGGACGGGAGGGCGGCTCCGGCCGCAGCTTCGCCACCATCGCCGGCTTCGGACCCGACGGGGCCGAGCCCCACTACGCTCCCCGGGGACGGAAGTTGGAGCCCGGCATGTCGATCGTGTGCGACTTCGGGGCGCTGTACCAGCGGTACGCCTCCGACATCACCCGGTCGTTCCATTTCGGTCCCCGCGACGAAGAGATGAAGAAGGTGCACGACACCGTCTTCGCGGCGCAGGAGGCGGCGCTGCACGCCGTCAAGGCCGGGGTGCTCGGCAAACAGGTTCACCTGGCCGCCCAGAAGGTCATCGACGACTCCCCGTTCAAGGGGCGGTTCACCCACGGGTTGGGCCACTCGATCGGGCTCGCGGTCCACGACGGCTTCGGGATGAACGCGCTCGTGGAGGAGCCGTTGCAGGCCGGCATGACGATCACGATCGAACCCGGCATCTACCTCCCCGGCAAGGGCGGCGTCCGGATCGAGGACGACATCGTGGTCACCAACGAGGGCTACCGGTTCCTCACGAAGGCACCCCGGGAGTACCTCGAGGTGGCCGCTTGAGAATCGGGGTCCTCACCGGCGGCGGGGACTGCCCCGGCCTGAACGCGGCGGTCCGGGCGGTCGTCTACCGGGCCTCGACAAAGGGACACGAGGTGCTCGGGTTCCTCGACGGCTGGCGCGGTGTCCGCGACGACCTCGCGCGGGAGCTCACCCCGGCCGACGTCGCGGACGTCGTCGGGCGCGGCGGGACGATGCTCGGAAGCTCGCGGACGAACCCGTTCGCGAAGCCCGGCGACGCGGAGCAGGTGCTCGCGACCCTCGACCGGCGTCGGATCGAGGCGCTGGTGGTGATCGGCGGCGACGATACCCTGAGCGCCGGGCGGGAGCTCGCGAAGCGCGGCCGCACGGTCGTTGGGGTCCCCAAGACCATGGACAACGACGTCGCGGCGACCGACTGGACGTTCGGGTTCGACTCGGCCTCGACCGTCGCGGTCGACGCGCTCGAACGGCTCCGCGACACCGCGGGGAGCCACCACCGGGCGATCGTGCTCGAGGTCATGGGCCGCCACGCCGGGTGGGTGGCGCTTGCGACCGGGCTCGGCGGCGGCGCCGACTTCACGCTTCTCCCCGAGGAGCCGTACGACGAGGAGCGGTTGCTCCGCCACGTGCGCGCGGCGGTCGCCCGGAAAGGGTACGCCCTCGTGGTCGTCTCCGAGGGGGTCGACCTCGGCCCTCGGAAGGGCAGCTCCGGCGCCAAGGACGAGTTCGGACACGAGCTGCTGAAGGAACGCGAGGCCGGCCCGGAGGTCGCCCGCCGGATCGAGGCGGGAACCGGGATCGAGACGCGGAGCGCGGTCATCGGCCACATCCAGCGGGGCGGTTCCCCGACCTTGTTCGACCGGATCCTGGCGACCCGCCTGGGCGCGAAGGCGGTCGACCTCCTCGCCGAGGGCCGGTCCGGCGAGGTCGCGGTCTTGCGCGGCCCCGACGTCGTCGGGGTGCCGTTCGACGAGGCGCTCCGCGAGAACAAGAAGGTCGGCGCGCCCTGGCTCGACCTCCTCCACACGTTCGACGCCTAGGCGGTCGATGCGGGTCCGCGCGCTCTGGTGGGAGAACGGGCGGCTCGCGCTCCTCGACCAGCGGAAGCTCCCGGCACGGGAGTTCGTCCTCCGGCTCCGAACCGTCGCCGAGGTGGCCCGGGCGATCCGCACGATGCAGGTCCGCGGCGCCCCGGCGATCGGGGTCGCCGCCGCCTACGGGATGGCCCTCGCCGAGGCCTCCGGGCGCACGACCCCCGACTCGGCCGCGAAGTTGCTGCGCGCGACGCGGCCGACGGCGTACGACCTGTTCGTCGGGGTCGAGACGGTCCGCGGCGCGTGGGCGGCCGGCGCCGACCCGCTCGAGGCCGCCCACGCGTACCGCGAGACGATCGTCGAGGAATGCCGGTCGATCGGCCTCGCCGGGGCGGACCTGTTCCGGCGCCGACCGAACGTCCTCACGCATTGCAACGCGGGGGCGCTCGCGACCGTGGAGTGGGGGACCGCGCTCGCGCCGCTCCGGGTCGCCAAGGAACGGGGCGCGAAGCTGTTCGTCTACGTCGACGAGACCCGGCCGCTCCTCCAGGGATCCCGATTGACCGCGTGGGAGCTGAAGCGCGAGCGGAT
>DASYOF010000123.1:0-1607 GCA_036007995.1 Thermoplasmata archaeon | reverse complement strand
GCTCGCGGCGGAGAACAGGAGGTCGTGGGCGACCAGGTTGAAGCCGCATCCCTGGTGGTAGTGGGCGATCGTCTGGAACGGCGTTCCGGAGAACGGCGCCGTTAGTGTGACCACCGGCGCGGACTCCGCGAACGGAGCCGCGAGGAGGAGGACCGCGGTCAGCGCGACGAAGGCCATCGCCGGAACGGACAGGAGGCGGAGGCGCCGCTGCGAGGTTTGGGTGCGGGTCGCCGGGCCGGACGCCGAGGACGTCATCGCGGCCCCGAAGGATTTCGTGGGTATGTACGTTCGCTCGCTAGTCGGCTCGGCCCCGGGACTTCCGAGACCTCGTCAGGCGAGCGCCGCGGCTTCCCCGTCCGCCGGGCCAAGCCCCGGGAGGAACCGCTCCGCGCCGCCCGGCGCGCCGAGCAGCACCACCTTCGACTCGGGCGACTCGTCGAGACGCTGGTAGCCGGTCCGCGTGGCGAGCTGGCTCGCGAACTCCCGGATCTCGTCGTGGGACGGGACGTGGGAGCGGCCGAGCCGTTGGCGCGAGCGTCCCATGTAGACGTACCCCTTCGGTTCGACGAAGTCGGGGCGTGCGGTCAGGTCGAGCTCCGAGTACTGGTCGACCCAGCCGAGGTTCCAGCCGCGCACGAGAGTGTGCCGCACCACCCGGCGGGTCCGGAGCGTTCGGATGATCTCGAGCGATTCGAGGAGGCGGTCCCAGGCGTGGACGTCGCTCGGCGCTGTCAGTCGACGGAATACCTCCGGGTTGGGCGCGGTCACGCTGACGTACAGTTGCGTGGGGAGCGGGTCCATCGCGCGGAGGGCGTCCGGGTTCGTCCCGTTCGTGACGAGGAACGTCGTGATCCCGCGCTCGGCACATAATTCGAGGAACCGGTTCATCTTCGGGTAGAGGGTCGGCTCGCCGGTGAGGGAGATCGCCACGTGGCGCGGCGCCTGGGACTCCGCCCACCGCGCCGGGTCGACGGTCCCCTCGCCGTTGAATCCGGAGAGGATCCGACGCTGGGCCTCGATGGACCGGTCGAGGAGGACCTCGGGGTCGTCGTACTCGGTCATCATCTCGTCGTTCTCCCACCCCTGGCTCCGCCAGCAGAACCGGCAGTGCAGGTTGCACGAGTCGATCGCCGGCGACATCTGCAGGCAGCGGTGGCTCTCGATCCCGTAGAAGCGCCCCTTGTAGCAGTCGCGTCCCTGGGTGAGCGACTGGCGGGTCCAGTAGCACAGCTTGACCGCGCTGTGGCGCCCCGTCAGCTGGTAGCCCTGGCCCGCGAGCTCGTCCGACAGGTCCTGGTCGCCCATCCGAGGGACCCGACGAGCGCCCCGGCCCTTAAGCTTGAAACGTGCCGGCGAGAGCGGGAGCTTCGGAGGAGGCGGTGGCCGAGGAACCCGGAACGTCGTCCGGCAGCGGATTCCCGATCCGGCTACGGCCGGTGGCGCTCGGGGCCGGATTCCGGGCGTTCGGCCTCTCGTTGATCGGGCCGTTCATCGCGCTCTACTTCCACAACATCCTCGGGATCGGGTACGCCGAGGTCGGCGTCGTCATCGCCGCGGTCTCGGTGCCGCCGCTGTTCCTCGGGGGCTTCGGGGGGTTCCTCGCCGAC
>DASYOF010000122.1:0-2744 GCA_036007995.1 Thermoplasmata archaeon | reverse complement strand
CCCCCGCTGCTGATCCTCGCCGCGGCGAACCTGCATGGCGGCACGGCGGCGCTGACGTACGGCGTCCTGGTCACCGCCTTCGCCGTCGGCGGGGTCCTCGGCTCGCTCGTGCTCGGGGCCGTCAATCCGCGCCGCCGGCTCGGGATGGCCCTCGTCGGCTCCACCGTGGCCGAAGGCGCCCTCGTGACGGCCGCCGTGCTCCTGGCGCCGTTCGGGCTCGTGGCGGCCCCCGTCTGGTTCGCGGCCGGCGCGGTGGACGTCGTGTTCTACCAGTCGGTGATCGTCTTCCTGCAGGCGACCTCGCCGGCCGGCCTGGTCGGCCGCACGCTGACGAACCACTACCTGTTCCGCGGCACCGGCCGGGCCGTCGGGGCGAGCGCGATCGGATTCGTCCTCGCGGCCGCGCCGTTCGTCGTCGTCGGGGTCTCGACCGGGCTCGCGTTCCTCGTGGTCGCCGGGCTCGCGGTCGCCCTCGTGCCGACGGTCCGGCGCCTGGCGTTCTAAGGGGCCGCCGCGGCCGCCTCGGAGGGGGCGAAGTGGCGCTTCAGCGCCATGTACTCCTCGAACGAGATCTGCCGCCGGGCTCGTACCGCCCCGGCTTGTCGAAGCGACTCGATGTGATACTGGGCGAGCAGGTCGGCGACCGGCCGCGCCCGGATCGGGGTCCGGTCGTTCTCGAGCGGCGCGGCGGCGATCGGCCGGTCGGTGATCGGCACCTCGTCCCGCGGCCGGGCGGGGGGCGCCGCGGCGGTCGCGGGACCGGCGAGGTAGTTGCGGAGCGCTTCCGCCTCCGAGGGCGTCACTTCCCCCTCGGCGAGGAGGAGTTCGACGAGCTCGGCCTGACGAGGTCGGTACGTCTCGACGAGCTCCGTGAGCGAGCGGTCCGCCCTCGGGGGGGAGGTTGGCGCGGATCCCGCGAGACGGGTCGCCTCGGAAAGGTCCCGGTCGAGCGCCGCGACCGCCTCGCCGTGCTCCGCCGGGGTCGGGCCGGGTCCGGCGACCCGGAAGCGGGCCTCGAGCCGGATGCGCCGCGGCGACTCCCCGGGGCGGGCCGCCTCCCCCTCGACGCGGAGGACGACCTCGGTGGGCTCGGGCGCCATCGACGGGCCGGAGGCAGGGCGGGGGAAAAGGGGTTCGCGCGTTCGAGGGGCATCGACCAGATAGCGATTACCTTTGGTTATCGGATATTTCGCGATGACGAGGTATAGCACAGTAACTATTTATGGCCCGGACGCCTCCTGATGGCTGGAGGTTCCCCATGTCCTACCGTGATCCTAGTCGCCGTGTCCCCCCCGCCGGAGCGCCCGACGGCATGTGCGCGCCCGGCGAGGCGTCCCTCTGCCCGGTGCTCGCCGCTGTCGGCGTCATCGGCACCGAGTGGCGCCTCGCGATCGTCCACCGGCTCCTCGCCGGCCCCCAGCGGTTCAGCGAACTGCTCCGCTCCAACTCGCGGCTGAATGCGAAGACGCTCAGCGCGACGCTGAAGTTCCTCGAGAGCTCCGGCGTCGTCCAGCGGACCGTCGTCAGCACGCGGCCGTTCTCGGTCGTCTACTCGCTCACCGAGATGGGCCTCGGCCTCGCGCCGGCCGCCCGGGAGCTCCGCGCCTGGGGCGAGCGCTGGCTGCTGCCCCGCGTGGCCGCCGGGCAGCGCCCGCCGGTCCCGAGGACGCCCGCCATCCAGGGCGAGCTCCCGCGGATCGTCGTGTCGGAGAGTCCGGTGCGCCGCGGCTCCTAGGGCGACGCCCCGGAGCCGAGGGGGCAACGGTCCGAGAGGGACCGTTTCGCCCCCTCTCGTCTCCGCTTCAAATACCCCGGGAACGGACTTTCCCTAGCAACCACCCGGAAGGACCCCCTTACATCCCCAAGGAGACGGCACCGCGTCTCGGGAGTGCGGGGGGTCCTTCCAACCCTCCCCGTTCGTTTCCTAGTTCGTCGGGCGGGCCGACGACCGGAGATAGTAGCCCGCGGCCCGGTCGGCCGTGATGTGGCCGGCCCACGCGAGCAGCGGCCATGGGATCTCCCGCGTCACGACCGTCCACAGGACGAACACCGCTCCCCAGAGCAGAAAGTTGTGGAAGGTGTTGTAGAGCGCCGGACCCCAGCGTGGCCACTCTCCGGAGCCCCCAGATCCGAGACCGATCGGCACGAACGCCGCGAGGTCCGGCCAGATCGCCCAGAAGATCGTGAGGAGCAGGCTGGTCAGGGGAAACTCGCGCAGGATCGCCCAGCGCCAACCGAACAGTACCACCAGGATCGCGATCGTGGCGGCCGCGTACTCGGCCCGGTAGAGCGTCGAGTTCAATCGTACGAATCCCGGCCCCCACGGCGGGGCGGGCACGTCCGCGCTCGGCGAGGCCACGAACCGCGGAGGCGGCGGAAATACAGAATGCTCGGGAGGAACCACCATCGAATCACTGTGAGGCGGCCTTACACGGGCTAGTGAGACCGCTCTCGCTAGAATTCTTTCGCTCCGCGAGAGAACTCCCCCCCTCCCATGCTGATGACTGATGACACGCCGGCCGTGTTGCGTTTCGGGGCCACTGAGCGTAGCTGGAGCCGATTCTCGGCCCTCAAGTCTGGACGCGCGCCCGAGTTCGGTCGGCGGCGGAAGGTATCGCTCCCAGGTCAGGTGTGGGCAACGGCGGCCTTACCCGCGTAGACCCCGGAATGTCCTCGACGGGGACGCGGTGGCGCATCTCCTCGAGGACCGCCTGACTCAGGTATGCGAGAGCTGCATCGTTGAG
>DASYOF010000121.1:0-3163 GCA_036007995.1 Thermoplasmata archaeon | reverse complement strand
TTCAACTTCTTCGGCTCCTGGCCCCCTTCGGGGTGCTTCCCCGGTGGCACCTTACCGACTTGGATAGGTACCTACTACCAGACCTCCCCAACGGGGTTCCCCACGATCGACGCGCTCTACCACCACGACTGGTACCTCGCGTGGGAGTCGGTCAAGCGCCAGATCCTCCCCGCGATCACGATCGCCTACGGCTCCGTCGCCGGAATCCTCCGGTTCGTGCGCAACAGCATGCTCGAGGTGATGAACCTCGATTTCATCCGCACCGCGCGGTCGAAGGGCGTCTCGGAATCGGTCGTCGTCAGCAAGCACGCCGGGCGGAACTCCCTCAACGTCACGATCACCGTCCTCGGCCTGACGTTCGCCTACTTCATCGGCGGCTTCGCGATCATCGAGACCGTTTTCGGTCTGAAAGGGATAGGTCTCTTGCTGGCGTTATCGATCCAACCCAGCATCGATTTCGGGCTGGTGTTCGGCACCACGCTACTCTTCACGATCATCGTCGTGATCGCGAACATCATCGTCGATATCCTCTACGCCTACCTCGACCCACGCGTCCGGTTGGGGTGATTTCGGGATGGGAGCGGGGGGCGTCGGAGGTTCCCTACCGGCCCCGACCCCCGCCCCGACGCCCGGCGCGACCCCCGCGCCCCGGGGCCGCCGCCCGAGCCCCCGGATCGCCCAGCTCAAGCGGACGTGGTACTTCCTCAGCCGGAACACTCTGGCCCTCATCGGCCTCGGGATCCTGATCTTCTTCATCGGCGTCGCGCTGAGCCAGCTCGTCCCCTCGGCCCACCCGCTCCCCCGGGACTCCCTCCAGCAGTTCTGCGGGACCTACACCGGCCTCGGCGGCGGCAACTTCACGCAGTTGAGCAGCGGCGAGTGCACGGTCGTCTGCACGTACGCGTCGAACCAGCCCCCCCCGTCCCCGAACTGCTACGCGGTCGATCAGTTCAATCCGGCGAACGTTCCACCGACGTTCAATATCGCCCATCTCGCCGGCGGACCGTTGCCGCTCGGTTCGCTCACCATCAGCTCGAACGGGAACCTGTTCTACTCGATCTACGACGGCTTCATCGTCGGGGCCCAGTGGTCGCTCTTTATCGCGGTCACGATCGTGGTCTCCGGCGCGCTGATCGGCCTCGCGCTCGGCGCGGTCGCCGGCTATCTCGGTGGCCTGGTCGACGAGCTGATCATGCGGATCACCGACATCTTCCTCTCCATCCCCGGTCTCCTCCTCGTTCTCGTCATCCTGGCCGCGATCGGGCATACGTTCTCGACGCTCGAGGGCCGGGTGGGGCTGTTGGTCGGCGCGTTCGTCATCACTTGGTGGCCGAGCTACACCCGCGTCGTGCGGGGGCAGGTGCTCGTCACGCGGGAGCAGAAGTACGTCGAGGCGTCCCGCGCGAGCGGGGCGAAGACCGGCCGGATCATCGTCCACCACATCGTGCCGAACAGCGTGTACCCGGTTCTCGTCCAATTGTCGCTGGACGTCGGGGCGATCCCGCTCCTGATCGGCGGGATCACCTTCCTCGGTTACCAGATCTTCCCGACGGTGTACTTCCCGGAGTGGGGCACGATGTCCGCCCTCGCCATCAACATCCTCCCCTCGGCGCTGACGGCGTGCCAGATCTCGAGCGGCGCGGCGCCGTGCATGTTCCCCTGGTGGCAGCTCTTGTTCCCGGGGCTGATCGTCTTCCTGTTCGCGATCTCGGTCAACTTCCTGTCCGACGGGATGCGGGACGCCTTCGACCCGCGGCTTCGGAGGTGAGCGGGACGGCGGCGGCAGTTCGGGCACCCGCACCCACCCTCCCGGCCGATCCCCCCGCGCGAGCGCCCGAGGCGGCCGGCGTCGCCGCGTCGGGCACCGACGGTTCGACCGCCCCGGTGATCCTCGACGTCCGGGGCCTCCGGACCTACTTCTTCACCTACGACGGGGTGGTCAAGGCGCTCGACGGCGTGACCCTCCAGGTCCACCGCGGCGAGACCGTCGGGCTCGTCGGGGAGACGGGCTGCGGGAAGTCGGTCACGGCGTTCTCGATCACCAAGCTGATCGCCGACCCGCCGGGCCGCATCATGGATGGCCGGATCCTGTTCAAGGGCGCGAACCTCCTGTTCGGGATCGAGCGGGAGGCGAAGTTCAAGCCGATCAAGAAGTCGAACCGCGTGAAGGTCCACCGGTACTACCGTCGGATCAAGGCCGGCCAGGAGCGGATGACCGCCGTCCGCGGCGGCGGCATCTCGATGATCTTCCAGGAGCCGATGTCGGCCCTGAACCCGATCTTCTCGATCGCGGACCAGATCAGCGAGGCGCTGTTCCTCCACCGCGGGCTCCAGATCATCGACGGCCTCCTCAAGGCGAAGACCCGCGGCGCGGACGTCGAAGCGGCGCTCCAGAAGGTGGCCGACGTCGCCCGCACCGGCGACCGGGTGGCGCTCCGCGCGGCGACCGACGAATTCGGGAACGTGACGGGACTCCGGACGCTCGGCACGCAGGCGTACTACTCGTTCCGGGGAACCACGGGCGACACGGAGCCGAAGGTCCGCGAGATGCGGAAGGCGCTCCACCGCGCCGAGTTCTCGGCCCTCCAACGGAACTACCTCGTCAACCGCCGGCGCCAGATCGGCCTCGAGACCCAGCTGAAGGCGTCGTTCCTCGAGGAGATGCGCACGGGGAAGCTCGACCGCAACCACCGGCGCTACATCCGGTCGAAGCGGCTCGCGCTCAAGCTCTCGACCGCCTACCTCGGCCTCTGGGGGATCCGGGGGTACGCCCGCCGCCCGATCACCGACGAGATGTTCTGGCAGACGGTCCAGCTCCTCGAGGGGGTCTCGATCGCGAACCCCGTCCAGGTCGCCCGCGGCTACCCGCACGAGCTGTCGGGCGGGATGCTGCAGCGGGTGATGATCGCGATGTCGCTCTCCGCCGAGCCGGAGCTGCTCATCGCGGACGAGCCGACGACCGCGCTCGACGTCACGATCCAGGCCCAGATCCTCGAATTGATGAAGGACCTGAAGAGCCGGATCGGGACCGCGATCCTGCTGATCACCCACGACCTGGGGGTGATCGCCGAGGTCGCCGACCGGGTCTGCGTGATGTACGCGGGGAACGTCGTCGAGGTCGGGCCGGTCCGCGAGGTGTTCAAGCGGCCGCTCCACCCGTACA
>DASYOF010000120.1:0-1766 GCA_036007995.1 Thermoplasmata archaeon | reverse complement strand
ATTGTCGCCGACAACCGCCGACCGGCCAAATACTCTCGCCCTCACGATTCCCGGGCCGTCGGAATGCGCCGGCTCGCGGGCGACCGGACCGGCGCCGGGCCGGGGTGCCGTACGCGCCACCGACGTGTCGGCCGAATGGTGCGGCGCGCCGGCTCAGTAGGGCGCCGAGCAATCGTACTGGTACGTCCAGCCTACGCCCGGGCTGGTCTGTGGGTCCGTCAAGATGTGAAGGGGGGTGAGTCCCGTAACGCCGGGGAGCCCGCACGTCCCGAAGCTGATCTGCCACGTCGTCGACCAGCTCGTCCCTTCGTACTGGAAGTAGGGAACCGCCGGCGCCCCCAGAACGAAGAACTCGACCACCGGAGTGGAGTTGAGGTCCATCACCGTGGAGACAGAGCGGTACGCCGGGTCTGCGAGTGAGGCCGGGTCGGTGACATTGGTCGGGTTAATTCGTGTCTTTTCCCCGGCGAACGGCCCACCGGCGGCCCCGCACGGGCTGCTCAGCGGGACGAATCCGTTCGGGATCGTGGTTCCGTTGAAGACGCTCACGAGCCCGGTCGAGCCCGACGCATTGGCGAACGCGAACGTCCACAGACCGGCCCCACCCGTTTGAAGCCCCGCCGGCGGCCGCACGGCGGGGAAATCCGAACCGCTCCAAAGCGTGTAGACGCTGTAGCCCCGGAATTGCCCCACGCACGTGGAGACCTGAGAGCTCGTATTCAGACTCCACATCGCCGGGGCCGGGGCCCACGGCCCTGTGGCCGCCACTCCCTCCGCCGTCGACATCGTCCAAGGTGCGCCCGGCCAGGCTTGGACAACGGGAGCCACCTGAGCCGCGGCTTGCGAGAACGTCTCCCAACCTCGGGGGAGAAGGGGAACCTGACGGGTCGCCGGCGGGGAAGTGGCGGGCAACACCACGAGGACGAGCGATACGACAACGCCCGCGGCCACAGTGATGGCCGACCATCGTCGGAGGCGGACGGTGCCAGTGCGTCCCCGGGATAAATTCCGCTCGGGGATCGGGTCCGCCTTCATCCGGCCTCCGTGCGATGCGAGCCCGACGGCCCGGTGCGGCCTAGGCGGTTCCTGTTCTTACGGTACTCCCTTTCACGAAACGTTGTAGAAGCTGCGGTCAGAATCCTGGTCGATACCGACCCACACCCTCTCGTCCGTCGAACACTCGCCGAGGCCCGGGGAGCCACACTAGACCCAACCCGTCGGATCGTCGAGGCCCCGGGGGAATCCAAGTCAAGCCGCTGGGGAGCTTCCCGAGCGGATCATGGGCGAGTCGCCGCCGTTCTAGGCTTGCGGAGCAAACGAACGACGCGGGGAAGGTCCCACACGGCGAACCGCGGGATTACCTCCGGATTCACCCGTTCGGCACCGAGGTCGTACGGGGGCGCGACGGCCCTTCGGAGCGGGCGAAGTACTCGTCGTTCGTGTAGATTGTGATCGCCGAGTCTCCTACGACGACAAGACGGTCGCCGAGACCTCCCTCCCTGGCCAAGAGCGCCCCGAGCGGCGCAAACCGTTCGTCCGTGCGCCCGGTCCCGCCGAGTCTCCGGTCGAACTCGCGTCGGTCAACCGTGCGAACTGGCCCGAAGGCCCATCGTGCTCAGGCTCCGGTCCTCGTTGGGATCGCGCCGGTAGATCTCGGGGACTCGGGGGGACCAACCGGGCTCCCGTCGGAAGTGCGGGGTTGGCAGACTTCGTAACCGGTCTGCGGAGGTCTTTCGAGCGACTTCCCGACGGTCCTTCTCCGAGAG
>DASYOF010000119.1:0-1683 GCA_036007995.1 Thermoplasmata archaeon | reverse complement strand
CCGACGAGCAGCGCGGTGCCCACCGCTTCGGCGGCGAGCCTCGCGGCGAGAGGGTGGCTCACGGGACGCGGCCCGCAGGCGCTCCGTCCGGGCGATCGCGAAGTTCGGCGACGAGCGCCGCCACGCGTCGACGGATCTCGTCGCGGACGCCTCGGAATCCCGCATCGTCGAGAGGAGCCGGATCCGGCAAGGCCCAATCTACGAGGTCGCGCTGCTTCAGGTTCGCCGGGCACGCCGCGTCCTCGAGGCAACCCATCGTCACCACCCGGTCGGCGTGGTCCATTTGCTCGGTCGAGAGCGACTGGGGCGGATGCGGGGGGAGCGCGAGGCCGAGCTCATCGAGGAACCGGGCCGTCCGGGGGTTCGGGCGGGCCGCCGGGCGGGTACCCGCCGATTCGGCGACCCATCCCTCGGGGGCGCTCGCGTTGAAGATCGCCTCGGCCATCAGGGACCGACCGGCGTTCTCCACGCAGACGAACAGCACCCGATGTTCGGCGTTCACTCGCTCCGGCAGCAGCCCGGTCGGCACGTGGTCTCGCTGCAGTCGCATCGGCAGCAGCAGCAGCAACACTCCTTACAATCGCTCAAGCGGCACCTCCGACACTTCAAGGAATGAAGTGCTATAAGCCGCCGCTACGTGGGCCCGAAGTGACCGAAATCTGCTGCGAGGACGGGCTCGAGTGTCCGTGCCCGCCCGTCGGGCTGATCGACGTCGTCGGCAAGAAGTGGGCGATGTGCGTCGTCTCGCTGCTCGGGTTCCACGGGGAGCTCCGGTTCGGGCCGATCCAGCGGTCGCTCCCGAGCGTCAGCCCGGCGACGTTGACCGCGACGTTGCGGGCGCTCGAGCGGGAGCGCCTCGTCCGACGGACCGCGTCGGGAACGCGGCGCGGGTCTCCGGTGAGCTACGGGCTTACCCCCCGCGGCGACGGACTCTACCGGGCGCTCGTCCCGATCGCCGGTTGGCTGCGGGGGTCGTAGTCTCCGTAGGCGTCCCGACCGCTCGGGCGGGACTCCGCGAACAACGACCGACAATTTATGCGAGGGTCGCCCTCGTTGGAGGGAGGGACCATGGTCGAGGAAGCCGACGAACTGAAGATCGTCGACACCCGAGACGAGTCCCTGAAGGGCGCCATGATGGTCATCGGCTTCCCGACGCACGGGCTCGTCGGGTCGGTCGCCGCCTCGTACCTCGTCCACGCCCTCGACATGACGAACATCGCCTACATGATCAGCGAGCAGTTCCCGCCGACGGTGATCATGGAGGAGGGGGTCGTCAGCGCCCCCGTCCGATTTTACGCCTCGAAGCTCGTCTGCGGCGTCGACCGCAAGTGCGAGCAGCTCGTCGTCGGCATGTCCGACATCCAGCCACCCGCCGAGATGCTCAACCGGCTCTCGCGGCTCCTCCTCGACTGGGCGGAGGCGAAGGGGATCGAGCTCCTCGTCGCGGTCGAGGGCCAGCCGATGGACGAGGAGCTCCGGGCCGACGCCCGCGTCGTCGCCATGGCGAACCGGGCGGCCGCCCCGCTGCTCGCCAAGTACCACTTCGAGCCGGCGAACGGCGTCGTGACCGGCTTTGCGGGCGGACTCCTGCTGAGCGCGATCGGCCGCCAGATCCCGGTGCTCTGCCTCGTCGCCCAGGCCCACAAGGACTACCCGGACGCGCGAGCCGCGGCGAAGGTCATC
>DASYOF010000118.1:0-5014 GCA_036007995.1 Thermoplasmata archaeon | reverse complement strand
ACCCGCGACCTCAGAGCGGAGAGGCTGCCCACCCCCGAGCGGGTCCTCTACCTGGACGCGGGCCGCTCGACGCTCCGGCGTCGGGCGGCCGCGGCCCGGGGAAGCCATCCGGCCGAGCTCACCCGGCGACATTGGGCCGTCGCGGAGTTCGAGCGCGGATTCTGGACGGCCCTCGGATCGGGGCGCCCCGAGGCGGTTCGAGCGGTCGCCGCGACCGGAGCCCTGCCGACGGCGTCCCGCCGCGTCGCCCGAGAGATCCGCCGCCCCGGGCCGCCGCTCCGGGTCGGTCCCCTCGTTCGCGCGCTCGATTCGGCGCGGGACTCCCGGGCCACCCCCGGATTGGTAACCGTTAAGAACCGAGCCCCATCTCGCCGGCCTCCCCGCCGATGAAGCCCTCCTCGAACTCTGGCCCCAACCCTCTCGCCCCGGTAGTCGTGGCCGCGTAAGGCGGTCGGGAGGCAACCATGGGTAAGGGAACTCCGTCCCGGCGCGGCGGGAAGATCGTCCACATCCGCTGCCGGCGGTGCGGCTCGCACTCCTACCACCGCCAGAAGGGTGTCTGCTCGTCGTGCGGCTTCGGCGCCACCGCCACGTGGCGGCGCTACCACTGGGCGAAGCTCAAGTGAGCCGACCGACGCCGCCACGGGCGCGGCGCGGACGTCGCCGGGTGCCCGTCCCATAGGAATCGCAGGGGCCGGTCCTTCGCCCGCGAGATCCCGACCCGCGGGGCCCGAACGACCGATTCGGGAGACCGGTCGCCGGCGGCGAACCGTACCCGGCCCGACAGGAGCGAGCTTCCGTCGTCCGCCCTCGTCAGTCCGAACCCCCGGCAGAGCCGTCCGGGTCCCGACAGGCTCGAGGGCCGCTCCGTCACCCACTCGGCGGCGCGGAGGAGGACCGCCTGGCCCGGCCGGGTGACCGCGTTCGCGCAGAAGACCTGGTGGATCTGGTAGACGTAGAGGGTGCCCGGGCCGGCGAACATGGAGCGGTTCCGGGCGGTCTCCCCGCGGTCCGCGTGGTTGGCGGCGTCGTTGGCGACGTACGCCTCGGTCTCGACGATCCGCGCGGCCGCGAATCCGCTCGGGTCGGGCGCCACGATCCAGGCGCCGAGGAGCGCCCGGGCGACGGTCGCCGTCGGTCGATCGTAGAACCCCGCCGGGAGCGGCGCGGCGTACCGGTCGGCGAGGTCCGCCGACGTCGCTAGAGCAGCTTCCCGCGGTCGCACAGCGGCTTCCCGTCGACCGCGACCGTCGCCTCGCCGATCACGATCCAGGAAAGGAACGGGCACTTGTTCGTGCCGCCGTAGGCGGTGTTCCCCCCGATGCCGAGCGTGACCGCGCCGGCCTCCTGGTCCTCGACCTGGGGGACGCCGGGGTCGAGCGCCGGATTGAGGCCGATCGAGAAGATCGACAGCACGTCCTTCCCTTTCGGGGCGGCCTGGAACGCCGCGTCGAACTCGCTCTGGCCCTCGGTGTACCAGATGTTCGACACTTTCCCGGCTTTCGCCTCCCACTGCCCGCCCTCCACGCGGCCCGGGCGCAGGTAGCTCGGCCGGTTCGCGATCGCGATCCCGTCCGCGCTCTTCTCGTCGACCGCGACGAGCACCGTCCCCGGCGGGGAGACCGTCATGTTCGCCCCGATCGCGAGGTCCTCGCTCGTGACCGAACCGTCGTCGACCCACGGGGTCCGATGCCGGAGCTTGAGGGAGAGGTCGGTGCCGTTCGACGCCGTGATGCGCAGCATGCTCCCTACCTTCAGTTTCTGGGCCGCCCGTTTCGCATCGGCGTGGATCGCGTCGAGGTCGGCCTGCGTGGCCGCGCGCAGCAGCTGGTCGCGCCAGGCGACCCCGGAGACCCCCCAGCGCTCGGCCTGCGCGTCCGAGGCGTAGCCGAGGACGGACCGGACACCGCGCAGCCGCGCGCGCTTCGCCCGCCGGTACCAGTCGGCGTTGTACGCGAGCAGCTCCTCGGCCCGCTTCGGGGGTTGCTGGTTCAACCGGGGCCGGTCGGCCGGTCCCGGGAAGAAGACGTAGGCGTGGGTCTTCGCGAGCGCCGCCCATTCGTGCTCGCCGGGCTTGGCCCACCCTTTCACCGCGGGCGTCTCCTCGATGCTCCGCCAATAGGCCGGTTCGTCCTCGAACCACAGGATCGGCCGGGCGCCGATCCGCCGCGCCTCCACCACGCAGGCGCGCGCGTAGTCGAGGGTGTGGTTCCACGTTTCGATGACCACATTCTCCCCCGCGCGGACCCGCAGGGCACCCGTGATCAAGGAACGCGCCAGGGCGGTGGTGGACGTACCGTCAGTGGCCATCGGTCGAGGATGGGACTCCCCCATCATAGACCTAATGCCGTCTGCGAACCGGGGCGCCCTCCCGGAGCCGTCGGACCAGCTCCGTCGAGGTTTCGCGGTCCGTGGCGAACGCCCGAGCCACCCGGAGGAGGTACGCTCCCCCGTCGCGGCGATCGTTCGGGAATCCGTCCACGGGCGGGAGGCGCGGGAACCGGCGGGACCATTCGGGGTCGGTCGCGGCGGCGCGGACCACCGAGGCGACGCGTCGTCCCCGGGAGAAGCTGTCGAGGTCGCGGAGGACGGTCGGCGACTCCCCCCGGGAGCGCCAACCGGCCAGGAGCGACCGGATCTTCTCCGGCCGATGCCGGTGCCTCCGTCGGCCGCCCCCCAGAACGCCGTTGTCGTAGAGGAACGGGCCCCCGAGGGCGAGGGCCTCGAGCAGGGTCCGGCTACCGGTGACGATTCGCAGCGAGGCGGCGGCGAACCGCTCCCCCCATACGGCCGGGGATCGCGCGGGCTCGACCGACCAGCGGACGGGGGAATCCCGCGGGATCGGGAGCGCCCGGGGCGAGCGGACCGTTAGCCCTCGGACCGGGGATCCGCGGAGCCCGCGGTCGATCTCGGCGACCGACTTCGCCGAGGAGGAGGGACTCGCGTACCAGACCCAATCGACCGAAGCGCGCGCGCTTCGGTGCGGGCGGACGGCGGGGGCGGGCCAGATCGGTCCGACCTGCACGGCCTCCGGGAACTCCCGGGCGAACGCCGCCCGAGGACGGAACGTCTGGAACAGGTGGAGCACGTTCGGCCGGTCGAATCCCCGGAACCGTCGAAACTCCCGGTGGAATCGCTCCACGTCCTTCGCGAACGCCGCGGTGCGTCGCAGCCGGCGGATCTCGCGCGCGGTACGGCCCCCCTCGCGCCATCGCTCGGCGTTCTCCTCCCGACTGGTGAGGGTCCGGGCAAACTCCTCGAGGCTGACGTGCACGGTCGCGTCCCGACCGTACCGGCGCTCGATCGCCTCGGCTTCCTCGGACCAGACCCCGCCGCGCCCGAGCGCACCCGGGCGATCCGGCGCGGCGCTGACGCCCCAGTTCGGGGTGACGGTCAGCGCCCGTCGGGCGTGCGGAGCGAGGGTCGTCCTCCGCTCGACGCCCTCGAACCCCCAGGGACCGTCGAGGTCCCGCGGCGCCGGGCGACCCGCCGGCCGGAACAGGATCGTCGGAAAGCCGCCGTGCCGGAGCACGCGCCCGGCGTCGAGGACCTCTGCGATGTCGCCAAGGCCACCCCCGACGACCGCCGGCAACAGGTAGACGTCGAGCCCCCGTCCGGCGGGCTCCCCGTCACGCGACGCCGGTCGGCCGCGCGAGCGTTCGCGAGCCGTACGCCACCTCGAAGCCGGCGGCGCGGAGCCCCGCCGCGGCCCGGACGTTCTCGTCAAGGACCTCCGCGACCGCCCGCGTCGACCCCTCGGCCTTCGACCAGGCGAGCGCGGTCGCGAGGAGCGCCGCGACCTCGGGATCGGTCGCCTCGGGGGCGATGACCGGAGCCGTGAGGTGGCCGGCGTCCATGACGGGACTGGCGCTCGCCCGGGTCCAGGCGATCGGTCCCGATCCCCGGTCGACGACCCACGCCATCGTCTTGGAATCGAACGCGTTCACGACCGCGCCCGGGACGTGGAACTGCGCGGCGCCGACCGGCTGGACCTCCTGGCGGGTCGCCGGGGTGTACTGCCGCGCGAGCTCCGCCAACCGTTCGGCGTCGGTTCGCTCGTACGCCCGGAGGAACGGCGCGGTCGGCGGGGCCGCGACCCCGTCCATCGACCGCCGGACAAAGTGCGAGGCGTGGCTGACCGGGCGATAGCCGAGCGAGTCGTAGAGCGCCTGCGCGGTCGTGTTCGGGTCGAGGACGTCGAGCGCGACGAATCGCGCCTTCCGCCTTGCCGCGGCGTCGTGGCACGCGGCGAGCACCCGCTTCGCGTACCCCTTGCGACGGAACTCGGGGGCGACGACGACGCTGCTGACGTACGCGAGCCGGCCGCCGAACGTCTCGATCGCCGACGCCGCGTAGGCGCCGTCGACGTCGAGCACGTAGAATCGGAAGAACGGGCGCCCGACCGCGTCCGCGAGCCCGAGCAGGAGCCGGTACCACGGCCGCCAGAACTTCCGGACGACGCGCTGGAACTCCGCGGGGTGCCAGCCGTAGATCGCGTTCTCGTCCGGGAACTCCCGGCTCATCAGGTCGAAGAAGACCGGGATGTCGGCCCGTTCGATCTGCCTCAGCATCCGAGCTCGTCGTCGTCGGCGGCGGCGAGCACGCCGTCGAACAGCTGGCGGAGCGTCATCCCCGCCGGCGCGGTCTCCTCGAACGTCGGCAGCCGGACGGGGCGGTCGAGCTCGTCGTCGCGGACCCGGGCGCGGGCGTCGGCGACCGCCCGCAAGACGACCGGGTCCCCCTCGCCCTGCGAGAGGCGGGAGAGCGCCTGGACCGTCGCGTCAAAGAGACGGCCCTCGGCGTCGGAGAGGAGCTGGACGCCGCCGTCGCCCTCCGAGAGCGGGTGGGACTCGCCGGGGGTCGGCCCGAGTGAGCGGAGCATCTGGACGAGCGCCTCCTTCGCGCCGTCGTCGCGCAGGCACCCGAGCGCCCAGATCGCGGCGAGGCGGACCTCGGGGACCGGGTGCTTCAGCTCCTCCCGGACCCGCGGCGCCGCGGCGGTGAGGCCCAACTG
>DASYOF010000117.1:0-4938 GCA_036007995.1 Thermoplasmata archaeon | reverse complement strand
GTCAACGTGCCCGGATCGGTCAACCGGACGTTCCAGTACACCGAACCGTGCAGTCCCAGCAATCCGATCGCCACGGTTCTGATCACCTGCGAGTTCAACAACTCGTTCCAGCGGAACTACACGGCCACGCCGATCCTCATCCTGCCGAACCCGGTCAACCTGACCGTGCAAACGCCGAACGAGCTGCCGCTCGACTTCTTCGGCGTCGGGGCTAACGTCTCGTTCGAGGTCAACGTCTCGCTGCCGACGCTCGACCCGGTCGCGGGGAACAACTTCGGGTGGAACTGGCCGGCCTCGCTCGAGCACATCGAGACCGTCAAGGCGTACGTCGATGGCCAGTTGGCTCTCGACCTGTCGCCGAGCGTGCCGCCGTTCTGGCAACAGTACACGAAGTTCGGCAATCTATCGAACACGTACTCCCCGGGCGAACACAACCTGACGGTCGTCGTCACCGACAGTCAGGGCCACGTGTTCACGCAGACCCAGAAGTTCGTCGTGGGCGGCGTCCAGATCACGAACCTCGCGAGCCTCTACACCGTGGTCCCGTACGTCGTCAACTGGACGCTCGAGATCCCGTCGTCGGAGGTGTACAACTACACCTACAACCAGTCGTTCGACCTCCGCTACGTCTCGAACGGCTGCGGCGGCCTCCGCAACCCGTGCCCGACGGTCGTCAACCTGTCGGAGAAGATCCACGACGGCCAGGTGAACTACAACCAGTCGATCAACCTGACCCTGATGGGCCTCGACGGGTTCTACTCGGGGTACGGCTCGTCCGGAGGGTATCCGCCAGGCCAGTACCAGGTCATCATCTGGCTCACGGCCAACCACTCCGGGTCGATCGCGAAGCAGGTGAACACCTACCTGATCTTCTCGCAGGTCACCGCGGCGATCAGCGGACCCGGGGCGAACGCCACGGTCCCGCTCGGGAACGTGACGATCGCGTACAACTACTCGGGTGGGTACATCAACAACGCCAACCTGAGCGTGTACCTGTCGACCGCGATGAACACGCCCGTCTTCACGGCGGGCGCCTACGTCCCGGCGATCGGCGAGCAGCAGCGCGGCGGGTCGACGACCTGGCAGGCGGTGCAAACGGGCCAGTACGAGATCATCCTGACGCTCGGTACACCGTACGCCAATTACACGGCCCATCGGTGGATCAACGTCACGAACCCGAACGGTCTCGTCTACCTGAACCAGTCGAAAGGTCCGGCCCCGCTGGTCTCGCTGAATTCGGCCCAGCTCGGCGCGATCCTGGCCATCATCGGACTCGTGATCGGCCTGTTCCTCGGATTGATCGCGGCCCCGGCCTTCCGGCCGACCAGCCGCGGCACCGGTACGGGTCGTCCGTCCGGACCGAAGCCGTGGGACGAGGGCCACCCCGAGGGCGCGGGCGGGGCCGCGGGCGGTGCGGCCGTCTCGTCGTCGGGCCCGGGCGCCTCGGGCAGCTTGAGTTGCCCGATCTGCCACGAGCCGGCCACGAACGCCTTTTCGCTCCAGCAGCACCAGCAGGTGGTGCACGGGATCGAAGAGTAGACCCGACCCAACCCCTTCCGTCCGGACGAATTGAGTCGTCTGACCGGCTCCGGTTATCCGTCACGCCCCGACGACCCTACGTCGTCCGGAATCACTGTCCGTTCCGCGACATTTAAGTAATGAAAGTCGTCACCTGACCTATGCGCCGATCTTGGGCTTCGAAGCTGGGGACGACTGCTACTCTCGCCTTGATTCTGGTCGCGGTCTTCGTGGGAGCCGGGGCGTTCGCCTCGGTCCACTCCGGGGCCGTCCGGACGGCGAGCAGCGCGAGCGTCGGTCCCGCTGGGAGCCACGCGGTGTCGCCAGTCTCGGTCGCCGCGCCGGTCGCGATGTCGGCGCCCAAGGCCGCCAGCCACCCGATGGCGAACAACACGACCCAGAACTGGACGAACATCACCTGGGTCCAGCTCACCCCCGCGGCCCCGACGGTCATCCCCGGCGGCTCGGTCGCCCTGAGCGCGGTCGCGCTCTGTACCAACGCGACGGCGACGAACTACACCTGCCCCGCCGCGGCCGTCACCTACGCCTGGAGCCAGAGCACCGCCTTCCCCGGCGTTGTCAACGCGACGACCGGGAACAACGTCACCTTCCTCGCCGACTGGTCTCCGGGCGTCACGACCGTCACGGTCGCCGCCACGCTGAACGACTCCAACGTCTCGGGGAGCGTCTCGACCGGCACCAACTCCTCGGTCGTGACGGTGTTCAAGTCCGGCGAGCCGACGGTCTCGATCCAGTACACGACGACTTTCTCGCTCTACGAGTTCGTGCCGTTCTGGGTCAACTGGACGGTCACGGTCGGGAACGGGTCCGTCGCCCCGACCACGACGTGGGTCAACTTCAACGTCCGGGACATCGTCGGGAACTGCGGCACCCAGTACTCGTTCCTCGGCGCTCCGTTCTGCCCGACGGTCGTGAACCTCACCGAGCAGGTCGGCTCCGGCCAGACCGCGTTCTCGCAGAAGTTGAACTACACCGTGCTGAACTCGACCGGATACGCGGCGGTCACGGGCGGTCAGTTCCCCTCGGACAACTTCCAGTTCATCGTCTGGGCGGTGGACAACAACTCGGTGGCGAACGTCTCGTCCGGTCTCGAAGTGAACGCCTACCCCATCTTCACCACCCCGACGGGATCGTTCCTGTCGCCGCTCCCCGGCGGGTCGCTCTCGACCGGCAACGTGACGTTCGTCGTGCGCTACGACGGGCAGTTCGTCCAGGGCGCCGAGCTGACGGTGACGAACTCGCTGAAGCAGGTCGTCTACCTCCAGGCCGTGTTCGCGACGTCGCTGGGCAACCGGACCGTCGGGTCGCCGACCCCGTGGCTGGTCGTCACCGCGGGCGTGTACAACGCTGTCGTGAACGTCACGACCCCGTACGGGATCTACTCGTTCAACGAGAGCTACACCGTGGTCCCGGCGGGCCAGACCATCTACGTCAACCAGTCGAGCACGCAGGATAACGGGAAGATCGACGGCATCTCGCCGGCGGTCTTTGCCACGGTTCTGCTCGTGGTCGGCCTGATCATCGGTCTGATCGTAGCGCTCGTCCTCGGTCGGATGATGTGGGGCACGCCGAGCCAGCCCGCGTCCCCCCAGCCGTGGAGCCCGTCGTCCTCGGACTCGAGCAGCACCACCTCCTCGACCGGCAGCTCCTCCGGTAGCGGGTCGTCGGACAACATGTCCGGGGACTCCTCGAAGAAGCCGTAGGCCGAGAGCGCCGCGGACCCGGGCGGCTCCCGGGTCCGCCGAAGGCCGAACCCCTTCCTACTCTCGAAAGTTTTCGGACCACCGCGGACGGCGTGGCGAACCCGGTGCCGTCTAGGCGAACCGGAGCGCCGGGAACTGGCGTCGCCAGGCGAGGACCTCGGGTCCGACCTTCTCGCGCTGGAGCCCCGCCCGGACGAGCAACTCCGCGAGCCTCGGCATGTCCGAGGGCGTGAGCCCGAGTCGCGTCACTTCCGCGGTGCCCAGGCGCCCGGCGAGGTCCCCGATCAGGCGCTGCCGCTCCCATCGGCGAGCGAGCGCGCCCGGACGAACCCCATGGCGGTCGTGGAGGGCCGGGCCGTCGAGGAGCAACTGGTGGGAACGCGTGAATCCCTGGGCTTCGGCGACGAGGGGTACGCCGCGCTCCGCGAGCGCCCCGCCGAGCGCCCGGGAGTTCTCGACGACCGTCCGGGCGTACTCGGGTCCGACCCGCTCCATTTCCACCAAGGTCTGGGCGACCCCGGCGATGCGGTTCCAGTGCGCGTTGTCGAACACCCGCCAGACGAGCGCGGGGTCGATCTGCTGGAAGAGGTCCGACCGGTCGGTGACGAGCACCCCGCCCTGGGGGCCCGGGAACGACTTGTGCGTCGAGCCGTACACGACGTCCGCCCCCTCGCGGAGCGGGTCCTGGAACTCGCCGCCGGCGATGAGCCCGAGCACGTGGGAGGCGTCGTAGAAGACGAGGGCGCCGACCGCGTGGGCCGCTTCGGCGATCTCCTTCACGGGGTACGGGAACAGGAAGAAGCTCTGCCCGAGGACGACCGCGTTCGGCCGTTCGCGCTGGATCTCCTCGACCGCCGTGGCGGCCGACACGGAGTGACCCGGGCCGTCGGCGGGCAGGGGCCGCACGGTCCAGCCGAAGAGGGCGGGCAGGAACCCGGGGGCGTACCCGTCGTACCCGCCTTGCTCGGGCGGGATCGCGAGGATCCTCGACCCCTTCGGGAGGAGCGGAACGAGCGCCGACATGGCGGCGATGTGGCCGGAGAGCGGTCGGACGGTCGCGTGCTTCGCCCGAAACACCCGGGCGCACGCCGCGTTGGCGAGCGCCTCGATCTCGTCGGTGTACTTCGTACCCGCGTAGCTGTTGTCGATCGTTTCCCCGTGGAACTCGGCGGGGACGGGCAGGGTGTAGCGGCCCGCGAGGTCGCTCGAGAGGAACGCCCGAGCCGCGGGGGAGACCGCGTTCTCGCTCGGCAGGAGGTTGAAGACGCTGCGCCCGCGCCAGCGGTCGTGCGCCCGGACGAGGCGGAGGAGCCGGGCTTCCTCAGACCGGTCGGGGGGCATCGTGTCCGTGGCCGGCGCCGGGGACCCGGCCGTAGTCGGTCGCCGTCTTGCGCCGCTCCTGGTTCCCGCACCGCGGGCACTTCAGGTTGCCCTTGTCGGTCCGGCCGAGGAGGCCGTGGCACGAGGAGCAGCGGGCCGAGACGACGCCGAGGTCCGCGGAGGCGGTGGTGAGCTTGATCGACGGCTGGCTCTGCAGCACCCGGGCGACGATCAGGTCGCCGGGGGAGAACTCGTCGGCGAGCGACTCCGTGTAGCCGTCCTTCGCCTTCGAGATGTGGACGGTGCCTTCCGGGGTGCCCGGGATCGTCCGCTGGCTCGCGGCGGAGGCGACGATCGTGACGATCGCCATCGCGCT
>DASYOF010000116.1:0-9226 GCA_036007995.1 Thermoplasmata archaeon | reverse complement strand
CGGGAATGCGAACGGTGGCGCGATCTATGCCGCGACGACCGCCACGTCCGAATCCGGGGTCGCCTTCACCACGAACTCCGCGACGGGCGGGTCCGGCGGAGTCGACAACTGCGCGTTGGCCGAGGCGTGCCCGGGCACCGGAGGGCTCGGGGGTACGGCGGGCGGCGCCGGCGCCGCGGGGAGCGGGGGCCCGAACGGGAACGGGGTCGGCTCGGGCGCGAGCGGCCGGGCCGGAACGGCCGGGACGGCGGGCGCCACGGGCGGGACCGGCGGCGCCGGAGTCAGCGGAACGCCGGGGACCGGGAGCAACCCGAATCAGTCGTGATCCGGCGGAGCTGCCCGCCCGCCGCGTACGGCGTTCGACCGACCCGGGCCGGGACCGAACGCGAATCGCCCGACGTTCCGCCGGGCCGGACCGCCCAGCGCACCGCCCCGGTCGGCCGGGCGGCGACCGGGGTCCTTAGATACCGGCGAGCCCCCTCCCGCTCTCGGCCCAGGGCCAGGAGGTTCCGGTGAAATGGTAGCGAACTACGATGCCGTTTCGTCGCGGACCGACTGAGCTCGCTCGGATCCGACCCGCCCGTTCGGCCTCGTTCGCTTCCTTCCACTCGGCGACCGCCATTGCCCCGGGCCAGGTGGAAAACCGATGCCCAACGATGGGTACCTCGACAAGAGCGTGCATTGGAAGGTGCGGACGGGCCAGATCGCCTTCGCCGAGCCCACCCACGAGGAAGTAGCGGACGCCATCCTCGACGCGGGGCTCGCGACCGAGGTCGGGCAGCGGCTCGGGAGCGGGAAGGAGGCCGACGTCTACCTCGCCCGCGACGGCCCTCGCCTCGTGGCGGTGAAGGTGTACCGGCAGTACCGCACCGCCCATCGGGGAGGCGGCTCGATCAAGCTCGAGTCGATGGGCCAGCGGGCGGTCCGGGAGTTCGAGCTTCTCACGTACGCCTACCAGGGCGGGGCGAAGGTGCCGAAACCCGGCGAGCGCGTGGAGAACATGTTCACGATGCAGTACCTCGGCACCGCGGAAGCCGCGGCGCCGATGCTGCAGAAGGCGGCCCTCGACGACCCGGAGCCGTTCTTGCGGGCGACCCTCGACGGCATCGAGGGTCTCGCGGAGGCGGGGATCGTCCACTCGGACCTGAGCCCGTTCAACATCCTCGTCCACGACGGGGCTCCGTGGTTCATCGACCTCGCGGCGGGCGTCCGGGTCGACCGACTCGGCTGGCCGCCGTGGCAGCGGCTCTCCGAGGCGATGGAGTCGCTCCGGCACGGGCTCGCGAGCCTCGAGCGGCACTTCCGGCGGTACGAGCTCGAGTTCGACGCCGCCGCGATCACCGCCCGGGTGCGAACGCAGATCGACCGGTTCGGCGTGATGACGCCGCCGTGACGACGGGCCGACCGGCCCCCGGGATCAGACGGCCGGCAGGAACGACACGTGCGGCGCGCCCAGCCGCGGGTCGACGACCGCGAGATGCACCGGGAACGCCGGACGGATCCCCCAGACGGTCACGCCGAGCTCGTTCCGGCCGATTCCGACGACGGTGTGGGCCATCCCCCGGACCGCCTCGGCGCACCCGACGCCGGGCCGGAGGATCCCGAGCACGAGATTCCCGACCATCTGGGATCGCTTGATCCCGTGGAAGAACATCCGCGTGGCGACGTCGGCGCCGAACAGCATGTCGCAGATCTCGAACGCGACGGTTTCGAGGAACGGCTTCGATCGCGCCCCCCGGACCGCGGCCTCCGCGGCGACCATCCTCCGCATGTCCTCCTTCACGCCCTTCTCCAGCTCGCGCGCCTTGGCCCCCGATCCGCTCGCCTTTCCCCGTCGGGTCGAGTTCGTCAGGCTCACCACGTACGGTAGCTCGTCGTCCTCTCCGATGTACTCGGCGATGCGGACGCGCGTGTCGAATCGCCGCCGGCTGACCCAGGGCGTCAGGCCGGCCCGGAACTCGTGCGGCGACTCCCGGGCCGGGAGGACCGCCAGGATCCCGCGCGACTGGTAGAGGAAGTTGAGGAACGTGGGCGTCATGAGGAGAGCCCGGTCCGCGGGTTCTACCGTCGAATCGAGCTCGAACAGCGTCATCGCGCCCCGGGGGAACCCGCCTCCGAGCAGCCGGTCAAAATCCGGGATCCCGGAGGAGAACCGTTCGACCGAGTCGGGGATCGGGGTCCAGCTTCCGTTCGGTTCCTTCTCGACGCGCTTCCCGGGCATGAGGGAGAATGCGAGGCCGGAGTTCTTAGAGACCGCACATTCTCGACGAGGATCGGTCGCCGGTGCGGGACCCCCGGATCCCGGAACGAACTGGTCTCGGGCCGGTGCACCGGTCGTGTTTTCCGGTCGCCGACCACGCCGATTCGGTTCCGCTTTGATTCTCACTATCCTCGTGATAGTGAGACGAATACGCCCGGGCGACGGTCCCCGGATTCTGCCATTGGATGGTCCGTTCGTGAAACGGGTCCCCGATCGAGGTTGGGCGAGAAGGGCAGGTTGTCTCCCCGTCCGCTCGCGCGGACATAGCCCGGGTCCCCACGCCCGTCGCCGCTTGGTCGGGCCCTCGGGGTCCGAGGGCCGGGAAGTCCCATGCCGGGCTCCAAAGTGGCGATTGAAACGTTGAAGTACCTTTTCGCCCCCTCCGGTAACTGGATGCCTACCGCCTCCCCCCCGGAAGAGTTGGTGCCTGGGGGCGATTCCGTCGGCTGGCTGTTCGCGTACTTCTACACCCTCTTCGCGGTCCTTTGGGGCGCGGAGATCGGTTCGACCGCGCTCCTCCGCGCTCTCGGAGTCGGTACCTCGCCGAGCGTGCTCGGGCTCGTCACCCAGGTCGCGATCGTCGCTCCGATCGCGGGCCTCTGTGCGTTCCTCTTCGTCACGTACATCCCCGCCCCGCTCCCGAAGAGCACGATCTCCCCGACCGGCCTTCGGGTGTACGTGCAGCTCCGCCCGATCGAGTTCCCGTGGTCGCGGGTCCGCCTCGTCGGCGACCGGGTCTACGCGTTCACTCGCCGGGGCGGCGTCTCGCACGTGTACCGCGCGAACGACTACCAGGTGAGCCGACTCTCGGTGTTCCTCATCCACATGCGGTAGGTCCGACCCCCGGCCGGACGACGGCCCGAGTCGCTACCGGCGCCTTGCCCAGTGCACGTCGGTCCGGTACGCCATCTCGAACCGAGCCCGGCCCCGGGTGTCCGGGTGCTCCGCGAGCAGTCTCCGCACCTCGTTCGCCACGTGGGCGCGGACCTCCGGGGGCTGGGCGGCGATGAAGCTCACCGAGAGCGCGCGGTCGACGAACGTCGCGGCGTCTCCCTCCTGGCCCCAGCGAAACTCCTTCGACTCCGGTCGAGAGAACTTGGGGTGGCTTTCGAGCGCCACCTTCCAGGCTCCCTCGTGGGTTCGAGGGACGTCCCCGGAGTCGTACCGGTCGAGGATGGCCCCGAAGGCGCCGACCCACGGGACGGTTTGGTCCCGCCGGTTCCACACGAGGCCGAGCCCGCCCGACGGCCGCAACACGCGCGCGATCTCGTCCAGCGCCTGCGGCTGGCGGAACCAGTGGAACGCCTGGGCGACCACAACGACATCGGCGCTGCCGTCCGGGATCGGCATCGATTCGGCGGTTCCTTCGAGGAGTTTCACGTCGGGGAGCCGGGGCCGGAACACGGCGCGCATTCCCTCCGAGGGTTCGATGGCGATCAAGTCCGACCCGAACGAGACGAGGGCGCGCGTGAACTTCCCGGTCCCGCTGCCGAGCTCGACGACCGTCCGGCCCCGACCGATCCCGAGGACGCTCGCGAGCTGCTGGACCGCCTCGGGTGGGTAGTCCGGTCGGCCTCGGTCGTACTCCGGCCCGACGGTGTCGAACGCCCGGGCGGCCGGATGCACGTTCTCGGATCCCGTCATCGCGCGACTCCCCGACGGAGCGCCGCTCCGCTATTGGGCGTTGCGACGCCGCCGCTCCCAAGCCTTTTCATGGGGGCGCGGCTCGGCGCCGACGATGCCCGAAGGGACCGTCGAGCGCACGCTCGTGCTCGTGAAGCCGGACGGGGTCCGGCGGGGGCTCGTCGGGGAGATCCTCGGGCGCTTCGAGAAGAAGCAGCTGCGGATCGTCGCGGCGAAGCTGACGCGGGTGTCGAGCTCGCTCGCGGAGACGCACTACGCCGAGCACCAGGGGAAGCCGTTCTATCCGGGACTCGTCGAGCACATCACGTCCTCTCCCGTTCTGGCCGTCGTCCTCGAGGGCCGGTCCGCGATTTCGGTCGTCCGGCTGATCACGGGCGCGACGAACCCGCAGACGGCGGCGCCCGGAACGGTCCGGGGCGACCTCGCCCTCGGCGTGACGCCCAACCTCATCCACGCGTCGGACTCGCCGACGTCCGCCGCGCGGGAGATCGCGCTGTTCTTCGAGAGTTCGGAGTTCCTGGAGTACACCCGGGTCGGCGCGGAGTATGCCTGAGCCATGAGCGAGGAGATCGATCGGGCGGTCCGGGCGCTGCGGCGCGGGCAGCTCGTCGTCTACCCGACCGACACGCTGCTCGGACTCGCGGCCCGGGCCGACGATGCGAACGCGGTCGCGCGCCTGATGGCGGCGAAAGCACGTCCGTCCACGGCGCCGCTCTCGGTCGCCGTTTCGAGCTACGAGGAGATCGAGCCGCTCGCGGACCTCGATGGACCCCGCCGGGCCTGGCTGCGGCGGCATCTCCCGGGTCCCTACACCGCCCTCCTGCCGGCGTCGGCGACCGCGAAGACCTCGCTCGCCCCCGGTGTCGTCTCCTCGGCGGGGACGATCGGCATCCGGATCCCCGACCATCCGCTCGCCCGCACCCTCGCCGAGCTCGTCGGTCCGGTCACGTCGACGAGCGCGAACCGGCACGGCGCTCCGACGACCCGTTCGCTCGCGGAGGCCCGCCGCGTGTTCGGCCGGGAAGTTGCGGTCTACCTCGACGGCGCCCCGGCTCCCTCGGGCCGGCCGTCCGAACTGGTCGACCTGACGGGAACGAAACCCCGGTCCGTCCGTCGCGGGTGAACGCCGGATGGCCCCGTACCCGGAGGACCTCGACCGCTGGCGGGCCGCCGCCCGGATCAGCGCCGAGGCCCGGGAACTCGGCCGCCGCGCCGCGGTCCCCGGGGCGCGCCGCCGCGACGTCGCCGAGGCGGTCGAGTCATACATCCGCTCGAAAGGCGCCGAGCCCGCGTTCCCCGCGAACCTCTCGCGGAACGTCGAGGCCGCCCACTTCACCCCGCCGCCGGACGACGAGGAGCGGCTCGTCGTCGGCGACATCCTGAAGGTCGACGTCGGCGCCCACATCGACGGGGCGATCGCCGACACCGCGACCACCGTCGAGGTCGGGGGTTCCGGCCGGCAGGAGAACCTCCTCCGGGCCGCCCGCGATGCGGTCGAGGCTGCGATCGCCCGCGTCCGCGCCGGCGTGGCGGTCGACGACCTGAGCCGGGCGATCGAGGCGGCGGTCCACGCCCGGGGCCTGAAACCGATCCGGGACCTCTCCGGCCACTCGATCCAGCGCTACCTCCTCCATGCGGGAAAGTCGATCCCGAACGTCTCGGGACTCTCGACGGACCGGCTCGAGGAGGGCGAGATCATCGCGATCGAGCCGTTCGCCACGAACGGCGCCGGGTCGATCGAGAACGGCCCGTTCGGCCACATCGTCCGGTTCCGCCGGGATCCGGGTCCGTCCGACCCGGTCGTCGCGAAGCTGTTCGACCGGTTCCGCACCCTCCCGTTCACCGCGCGCTGGGTCGACGCGGTTGACCGCCCGGCGCTCCCCCGGGCGCGCCGGCACCTCCAGACGTACCCGGTGTTCGTCGAGCGGGGCGGAGGCCTGGTCGCGCAGGCCGAGCACACGGTGCTCGTCACCGCGGACGGCGTCGACGTGCTGACGCGCGGGCCGGACTAGCCGGCGCCCTCGAACTCGGCGCGGACGATCCCCGCGCCTTCGACGACGGCACGGAGCTTCTGCCACGCGACGTCGAGCGACCGGGTCCGGAGGCCGCAGTCCGGGTTGACCCAGATCCGCGACGGGTCGCCGAGGATCTTCGTGGCGCGGCGGATCCGGTCGGCGACGATCTCGGCGGTCTCGACCTCGTTCCGGTGGACGTCGGCGACGCCGAGGCCGATCTCGCGCGTGTCGCCGTACTCCCGGAACATCCGGAGGACCTCGTAGCCGTCCCGCTCCTCGTTGTCCCGGTTCGCGAACTCCCAGGCCCACTGACGGCAGTTCTTCGCCTCGAGCAACGCCGGGAACAGCGACCGGTAGTCGGAGAAGCAGATGTGCATCGAGAACGTCGCATCGAGCCCTTCGGTCGCCGCGTTGAACCCCTCGGCGACGAGGCCCGCCTCGTCCGGGTGGGTTCCGGCGGCGGGCTCGTCGATCTGGATCACCCGGCAGCCGTGCTCGATCAGCGCGGCGAGCGTCGGGCGGATCGCCCGCCGGGCGATCTCGACGACGAACTCGCGTTGCGCGCGCCGCCGCGCCGCCCGTCCCTTCCACCCCGCCTCCCGGCCGAGGTGGTACTCGTTGTACGACCAGTCGGCGAGCGTGTAGGGGCCGGTCACGGGGAGCTTCGGGATCCCCGACGCGTGCTGGCGGACGAAGTCGAACTCCTCGAGGTGGTACGGCTGCTCGAGCCGGACCTCGCCGACGTTCGCGGCCTTCCGGTAGTACTTGTTGTCGAACGACCGGACGTGGCCGAGGAACTGGAAGCCGCCCATCTGGCGGATCGGGTATTCGTACATCTCGATCCGCCGCGCCTCCCCGTCGTAGACGCGGGTGAGGCCGGCCCCCTCGAGGTACCGGAGGGCGAACAGCGCACCCAGGTCGCGGACGGCCGCGGGCTCGAGCGCGTCGGACTTTCCTTCCAGGAACCCGCGGATCGCGGGGGTCGCCGCGTCGGCGAACGGCACGCGGTCGTTCCAGGTACGGAACTCGCGGACCGCCGCCGCGTCGAGCGGTTCCCCACGCTGGCCGAGGAGCTGCCAGCGCGGCTTCGCCAGGCTCCCGATCTCCTGGGCCGGGAACAACGGGGTCGTCACGAGGCCCCTCGTGGCCGGTCGAGGATCTTCTTCGTCGCGGGCAGCACGTCGAGCTTCCGGGCCGCCGCTTCGGTCGGCAACAGGTCGAGAGGTCCTCCCGGTCCGAGCCACAGTTCGTTCAGCGGGCCCTTGTCCCGCACCAACGTGGCGATCCGGGCGACCTCGCCCGCGTCCTCGTTGAGGGTGGTCCGGGGATCGAGGCAGCCGAGGCCGAGACCCCGGTGGTGGGGGGACGGCTCGATGGCCTCGGGCTCCGTCTCGGCGAGGTCGACCCCGACGACGTTCACGGGGAGCCGGTGGAGGAGCGGTTGGACCGGCGCGGCGTCGCCGAAGTACGTCCAGATGACCGTCGTTCCGCCGTGGGCCGCCTCGCTGAGGCTCCGGTACGCCGCGATCGTCGCCTCCGCGAGGGGTCCCGTCGGAGGGGCGACGACCAGGAGCGGCTCCTGGAATTGGAACAGTCGGTAGCCGGCCGCGCGCAGTTCGCGGACGTCCTCGGCGAGGAGTCGACCGAACCGGTGGGTCAGCGCCTCGCGGGTCTCGCCCGACCGGTTGTCGAGGAGCCCGGCGAACGTGAACGGCCCCGGGAGGATCACGTTCGCCCGCTCCGGAGCGACGACGTTCGCGGAGGGGAGGGCGGCGCGAACGACGCCCGCCGTCCGTTCGGGCGGCGCGTGCAAGATCGGCTGCCGGAAGAACGTGTTCGTCTGGAACCAGCGCGTGACCGGGCCGACGGTGAACCCGGGCCAGCCCTCCGAGAACGGTCGGAACAGGTCGGCCCACCGCAGGTACCCGCCGGTCGAGGCGTCGAGGCCGAGCCGGGACTCGAGCGCCACGACGGCGCGCTCGTCCTCGGCGAACCGGGCCTCGACCGCTTCGGGGTTCGCCCGTCCCCGGTCGAGGTCCCGCGTCGCCGCCACGAGCGGCTCGGAGCGCGGGAACGGGCCGGTGAGGACCGTGCGGACGTCCATCGGAGCGGCGTCGAGCGAGGTCGGTTCTTTAACGATTTTCGCCGGCGGGTCGCTCAACCGGCTTGCGCGCCGGGAAACCGGCGCCGCTACTCGCGGAGATTCTCGTCGACGATCCGGTCGAAGTCGGCCGGCTTCGGCGGCCACCCTTCGGTCATGTACGCGAGGAACGCGGCGCGGCCGCCCTGGTTGAGCGCCTCGTTCGTGGCGCGCTCGAAGCCGACGGTCGAACAGTACCGCTCGACGAGCGCGTGGCGGCGGCCGAAGTGCGCGGGGTACACCTCGGTGGTGTCCGGGAGCCGGAGGATCTTCTCGGTGAGGCTCTCGTACAAGAGCTCCGGGCTCCCGTCGCCGAGGTCGGTCCGGCCGCAGGCCCCGATCAGCAACGTGTCGCCGGTGAAGATCTTGTCGCGAACCTTGAGCGTCAGGTGGTCGCGCGTGTGCCCCGGCGTCTCCAGCACCTCGACGGCGTCGGCGCCGAACGGCAGCTGGTCGCCCCCGGCGAGCCGTTCGTGGGGATACTGGGCCGGCGAGCGCCGGCCGACGAAGATCGGCGCGCCGGTCTTCGCGTGGAGCGCGGCGTGCCCGGCGAGGTGGTCGGCGTGGGTGTGCGACTCCACGATGCCGACGAGCGACCAATCCCCGTCGGAGAGCGCTCGCAGGTACGGCTCCGGGTCGCGGCCCGGGTCGATGACGACCGCGCGGCCGGACCCCCGGTCGCCGACCAGGTAGGCGAGGCAGCCGGTGTCGATCCGCGGGAACTGGCGCAGCCAGAGGGTCCCGTCCCGGGCATCGTCCCCGTAGCGGGGGATCTCCGGGTCTGCGAGCCTCGCGTACTCGTCGATCCCTCCTTCGAGAGCGGCGGCGAGGAAGAATCCGCGGGACCGGAGGAAGTCGACCGCCCGTCGGGCGTCGGAGCCGTACTGGCAGTAGGCGACGAGCGGCCGGTCCCTCGGCAGCTCGTCGACGTGCGACGCGAGCTCCGCGAGCGGCACCGCGTGGTCGTTCGGAAGATGGCCGAGTCGACGCTCGCGGGGAGGCCGCAGGTCGATCACGTACGGCGGGTCCGGGCCGAGGAGGAGCCCCTTGAGCTCGACCGGTCCGACGAGCGGCACCGCCCCCGCCCGTTCCGGACGGACGTACGGGTGCGGGAGGTCGGTCGGGGTCGTCGCCATCCGGCGATGAAATCCGGCGCGCGCTTATGTA
>DASYOF010000115.1:0-1896 GCA_036007995.1 Thermoplasmata archaeon | reverse complement strand
AGCGTCTTCGGCTAGCGGCGCGAGCCCGTCGTCGGCATGGCGGAGGCTCCGTGGTGGAGATTGGGCGCTCGCTCGGCGAGCGTCTCCGGCCCGATCACCCAGCCCTTGGGGGCGGCCATCTCCGCCTTGTCGCCGTGGAGCCGTTCGAGGTACGCCTTCGCCTCCGTCGGGCGGTGGTCGGCGAATTCGAGCAGCGCGAGCCGGATCGCTGCCTCCGCCCGGAACTTGGGGTAGAGCACCGGGCCCGGCCGGTCCAAGAGGGCGGACCACCGGTCGCGGGCGACGTCGAGCCGCTCGTCGGCCGCCGCGAGGCGCCCCTCGAGCAGCCACTGCCGCAAGTAGGCCGAGGAGGGCGGCAGAAGATGGAGCGTTTCCGTCAGTTCACGGGCCCGGTGGACGGCCCGGCTCGCCCGGGCGTACCCCGTTTCGGGTCCGTCGTAGAGAAGCGTCGCCATGTCGATGTGATGGTACAGTTCGACGACCCCGGCGCGCAGCCGCTGCGACACCGGGATGGCGCGCTCGTGACCGGCGATCGCCTCTTTCGGGTCGCGGCGATGTTCGAGAATTCGGAGTCGAAGCTCCTCGGCGATCTGCTCGAGGCCGTAGCGCCGGGACGCCGCGAGCATGCTGCGGGCGCTCGCGAAGAACCTCTGGGCGAGCGCCCGCTCCGGGGCCGTTCCCTCCGCGAGGATCGTTCCCATGGAGAGGAGAGCGAGCCCTTGGACCGGGCCGGGACCGAGCGTCCGGGCCATTTTGAGCGCCCGTTCGGCCTCCACACGGGCCCGGTCGCCGTGGTCCCGGTCGAACGCAAATTCACTGAGGGCGATCTGGAGGAGCACCTCCGCGGCGATCGCGCCGGAATCGTGGCAGCGGTCCGCGAGCTCCGTGAGCTCCATGACCAGCGAAGGTCGGGGGCCGGCCGCTCGGAGCGCCGGGAGGAGGAGCTCGATCCACTCCTCGAGGCGATCCGGGGGAACCTTCTCGTTGAGCGCGGTCGAGATCCCTTCCTCGAGCGCTCGCTCCGCTTCCGAGAGGCGGCCGGTGAAGACGAGGGTCCTCGCGTGGAACAGCTCGAGCTCCGCCTCGGCTT
Source organism: Thermoplasmata archaeon (assembly GCA_036007995.1). Classification (GTDB taxonomy): domain Archaea; phylum Thermoplasmatota; class Thermoplasmata; order Lutacidiplasmatales; family UBA184; genus Lutacidiplasma. Next base: position 806 of record DASYOF010000115.1, on the reverse strand, counting down.
CCGGTCGGTCGGACGGAGGTAGCGACGGCAGGCACGTCAGCGCCCGGGCCACCGCGACCTCGCTCGCGTCGAACGCGGCGAGCCGTTCGCTGATCTCGGCCGTCTCGAGGAGGTAGCGAAGCGCCGTCGGGTCCGGAGCGGCCGCGTAGTAGTGGTTCGCCATCTCGATCCGCCGCTTCAGGTCCGGCTCCGGGTTCAGGGCGGCGAGCGCGTCGCCGATGTCCCGCTCCATCTCCTTCCGCACCGCCTCCGGGACGAGGTCGGGGATCAGGCCGACCCACGCCAGATGCGGGATGGTAACTCGGCCTTCGGCGAGACGGACGAGGTTCGCCTCCACCGCCGGTGCGAGCGTCTCCGCGAGCGCGCGGAAGTTGAGCCGCGTCGCCCGACCGAGGCTGACCTCACTGACGCTCCCGCCCATCAGGGCCGCGAAAACGAGCACCCGCCGGGTGGCGTCCGGGATCGCATCGAACGTCTCCCCGAGGCGGTGGGCCTCGCGAGGGTCCGGGTTCGCCTGCGCGATCCGGACCCAGTCCACGTCGCCCCGGCCGAGGAGGCGCTCCTCCCAGGCCGAAAACGCCGGCAGCGAGGAGTCGAGCACGAGGACGACGAGGATCGGCCGCCACCGGGTCCGCTCGCTGACGTAGAGGAGGACGTCCCGGCTTTCCGGGTCGACCAGGGTCGCGTCTTCGACGAGGATCGCCGTGGCCTTACCGGGGTCGGTCCGGAACCCTTCGACCAGCTCGCCGTAGTACTCCCGCGGGTCGACCATCGCCTCGCCGCGGGCCCGGGAAGGCCCGAAAAAC
>DASYOF010000114.1:0-6472 GCA_036007995.1 Thermoplasmata archaeon | reverse complement strand
AACCCCCCGGCCGGGTCGGAGGCTCCCTGACGTGGGACCCGTCGCTCGACGAGATGCTCCTCACCGGCGGGTCCGCCTCCGCGGGCGGATCGCCGTCGAACTCGACCTACGCGCTGCTCTGCCGTGGCCCGGGCGCTCCGTGCAACTGGACCGGCCCGCTCGCGGTGACGGGTTCCGGGCGTTCCGGTTCGGCGACGCCCTCCAACTCCTCCGGGCTCGTGCCGATGGCGGTCGGCGGGGCGTCCGCCGACGGAGCGACCTCGAACGCCACGTGGACGTACTCGGCGCTCCCCGACCTGAACGTCGCCGTGATCCCGTCCACGCCCGAGGTTGGTCGACCGGTCGCCCTCAACGTCTCGGCGGTCGGCTCCGTCAATGCGTCGATCCGAGTGCTGTGGGGGGATGGGATCTCGTCGCGCGCGAGCCCCGGACTGATCGGGCACACGTACGACGCCGCCGGCGTCGACAACGTGACCGTAGCCATGGTCGACCCGAACGGCTCCGCGAACATCCACTACCTCCAGCTGATCGTCCACTCGGGGCCGGCGGTGACGATCATCGTGCTCTTCCCCGGGGTCGACGTCGGAGTTTCGGACGAGTTCACCGCCGCCCCGGTCCTCGGGAACGGGACGACTCCCTACAACTTCACCTGGAATTTCGGCGCCGGACCGGTCCAGTACGGCGCGTCGGTCGCGCACGCGTTCGCCACCGCGGGGAACCAGACGGTCGTCGTGGGCATCGTCGACGCGCTCGGACTCCGGACGCAGGGCGCGACGAACGTCACGGTCGCCGCCGACCCGACGGTGAGGATCGCACCCGAATACGTCGTCGGGAGCCAGGCCGTCGCCGACTCGGGGGTCTCGACGTCCCTTCTGGCGTCCGTCACGGGCGGGACCGCGCCGTTCAACTTCACCTGGCAGTTCGGGGACGGGGCCGAAGGGTTCGGGCCCGGCCCGTCCCACGCCTACGACGCCGCGCCGGCGAGGCGGGTCGTTTCGGTCCAGGTCGCCGATTCGGGCGGCGGTCACGGGAGCGGGTCCACGAACATCTCGGTGGTGCCGATCCCGACGATCACGGCCATCTCGACCTCCCCGGCGATCCCGACCGCCGGCGGCACCGTCGCGTTCTCGGCCGCCCGCATCGGCGGCGCCGGCCCCGGGACCGTGAACTGGACGTTCGGCGACGGGTCCGCCGGGAGCGGGCCGAACGTCACGCATTCGTATTCGTCGGCGGGAACGTACGTCGCCACCGCCTGGTGGAACGACAGCGCCGGCGGCTCCGCCGTCCGCTCGGTCAACGTCACAGTCGCGCCGTTCGTCTCGACGCTCACCGGATTCCTGCTAAACCCGATCGTCCTGAGCGGGATTCTCATCCTCGCCGCCCTCGTGGTCGTGTTGTACGCCCGCTCCCGGCGACGGGTCCCCACGTCCGAGACCCCTCCCCCGTCCCCGGTGGCCCCCCCGGCCGCGCCGACGCCGAGCCCCGAGCCACCCCCGAGCGGTCCGTAGTCGGGTCACCCGAGGCGGACTCTGACGGCCACCTACTGGTCCCACGGACGGATCTTCACCGGACGTCGGTACGTGGACGCGGTCGCCTGCGACGACGGGAGGATCATCGCCGCTGGTACGGCTCGGGCGGTTCGGCGGTCGACCGCGACCGGGGCGGACCGGGTCGACCTCGGGGGCCGGCTCGCCGTGCCGGGCCTCACCGACTCCCACGTCCACCTCACCGAGCTCGCCCGGTCGTTCGCGAGCCTCGACCTGACCGAATGCCGGTCGATCGGGGCGATCGGACGACGGGTGCGCGCCCGCTCGCGTAGTCAGCCGCGGGGCCCGATCTTCGGCGCCGGCTGGGACCAGGAGCGGCTCCGGGAACGTCGGTACCCGTCGACGCGCGACCTCGAACGTTGGGCGCCGGACCGACCCGTCGTGCTGCATCGGGTCTGCCGCCACGCCGCGGTGGTCAGCGACTCGGTCCTCGGCGAGCTCGGCGTCGACGGGGACACTCCGGACCCCCCGGGGGGCCGGATCGGCCGGGACCCGGTCGGTCGGCCGAACGGGCTTCTCTTCGACAACGCGCTCCGCGGACTGCGCACGTGGGAAGAACGCGCCTTCGCCCGGACCCGCCTCGGCCTCGAGGCGCTCCTCGACCGGGCCGCCTCCTACGGCCTCACGACTCTGGCCCCGATGAGCGCCTCCCCGACGGAAGTCGAGTCGCTCGACCGGCTCGCCCGGCGGCGCCGACTGCCGGTCCGGCTCGCCTTCTACCTGAGGGCGGACGCCCGGAGGGAGTTCGTCGGACTCCGCGGCCCGACCCCCTCGGGCGATACCCGGCTGGTCGGCCTCAAGGTCATCTCGGATGGTTCCTTCGGGTCCCGCACCGCGTGGCTTCGGGCCCCCTACCACGACCGCCCGACCGAGAGCGGCTTTCCTCTTCTCGATCCGGCCGAGCTCACCAACGTCGCCGAGGACGCGGAACGTTGGGGCGCGGCCCTGGCGGTGCACGCGATCGGCGACCGGGCGATCCTGGCCGCCATGTCCGTGCTCCGTCGAACTCGCCCGACGATCCGCCCCCGGATCGAGCACGCGTCGCTAACGCCGCCGGACGTGATCGCCCGCCTCGACGAGCTTCGGCCCCACCTGGTCGTCCAACCGGCGTTCGTGTCGAGCGACACGTGGATCGTCGAGCGACTCGGACCCCGACGGGCACGCTGGAGCTACGCGTTCCGCACCTTGCTCGCCCACGGCCACACGCTCGCCGGCTCGAGCGACGCCCCGGTCGAGACGCTCGACCCGTGGTCGGGGATCGCGGCCGCGCTCGCGCCCCGGGCGACCCGCGCGCCCGAATCGCTCGATGCAGCCGCCGCCCTGCGGCTGTACGGGGAGAACGCGGGTCCGGTCGTCGGCTGGCCGGGGCTGGGGACGCTCGAGGTCGGCGGGGTCGCCGACGTCGTCGAATGCGCGGGGACCGACCTCCGCGCCGTCGCCGCGGCCGGCCGGAGCCGGGTCCGACGAGTCTGGCGCGACGGCCGACAGGTCCGAGGGCGGCGCGCCGCCGGAGAACGCTAAGAGCCCCTCGACCTCCCCGCTCCCGATGGCCGAGCCGGAGGGCGTGCCGACGTTCAAGACGTTCTCCCCGACGATGCGCGTCGACGTCCTCGTGTCCGACTGGCGCAGCGAGCTCGACCCGGCGCTCCCCCAGGAGGCGAAGGAGGCCGCGCTGTACGGGCGCGCGTGGGAAGCGTACCAGGAGGGCGACTACGGGTTCGGCCTCTGGCTATGGCACGAGGCCGACCGGCTCCAGAACGCGTTCAACGGGTCGGTCCGGGAGGTCACCCGCGTCGTCGGCCCCGGCCGGTACTTCGGCTTCTCCCACCGGCGCGCCGTCGCCGAGCGGGTGCCCCTCGAGAAGGTGTACCGCCCCCGGAAGGGCGACATGAGCACCCCGCGGACCGACGCCTACGTGCTCCCCCAGTACCAGCTTCTCTGCGTGTACCTCGTCAAGGCCCGCGACGGCGACCCTCGGACGAAGGCGCTGCTCGAGATCTCCTTGGGCGAGCTCGAGGAGCGGCGGCGCGCCGATCGGTTCATCCCCCACTTCGAGACGTTCCGGCGACTGTTCGAGCGACCGGCCGCGCCTCCCCCCGGCTCCGTTCCGACGGCAGTGCCCCCGGCCCCGCCCGTTCCCGAGACGGCCCCGGCGACGCCGGCCCCGAAGCGGAAATCGAAGGCCAAGCCGTCATAGGTTCCGGGCTGCGTCCCCGGTCACGGCGCGTTGGCTCGTCCGATTCGGGTACGACGGTCGCCCGTTCTGTGGCTGGGCGCGCCAGCCCGGCCTGCGAACGGTCGAGGGCGAGATCCTCCGCGGCGGATCGACCGCCGACCTGTTCGGGCGAACGCCGGGCGCCATCGACGTGGCGAGCCGCACCGACCGCGGGGTGAGCGCTCGGGCGAACGCGTTCGTCCTCTCCTCGCCCCTGTCGGGTCGCGCGGTCCTCGGCGCCCTGAACGGGATCACCCCGGAGATCTTCTTCACCGCGGCAACCGAGGTGGAGCCGTCGTTCCGGCCCCGCGCCGCGCGGTCGCGAACGTACCACTACCTCGAGTCCGAGCCGGTCGGTACGGTTTCGGCCTATCGGCGTGCGGCGTCGCTCGTGGTCGGCGACATCGACGTGCGGTCGTTCGGGCGGGGGTTGCCGGCGGACCGGCCCATCCCTCGGACCGTCCATCGCTTCGACGTCGTGCCGACCGAGTCGGGAGTTCGTCTCGAGCTCGAGGCGCCGTCGTTCGTCTGGGGGATGGTCCGGAAGCTCGTCGCCGCCACCCGCGACGTCGTCCGAGGGGACCTTCCGGTCGACGCGTTCCGCGCGGCGCTCGCCGGCGAGCGGCGACTGACGGTCCCACTGGCCGAGCCGGCCCCGCTCCTGCTCTGGGAGGTGGATTACGGCCGCCCATGGACCGTGGTCGTCGACCCGTTCCGGGTCCGGAAGCGGTCGTACTTCGTCGGGGAGCGCCGCTCGGCCCGGGAACGCGCGGCGCTCCTCGATCGCCTGCTGGAACCGACCGTCCTCGAGGGCGAAGCGTCTAAGCCCCGGGCCACGCCATCCCGGGCCGGACCCGGATGACGGTCGACTTCGCCGAGATCGAGGCCCTGGTCGCCGCGATCGGGGCGCTCGCCGTCGGCGGCTCGTTCGCGGTCCGGATCCTTCGGTCGGGCGATGGGCCGAGCTCGTCGTCCTGGACCGCCACGGTTCTCCGGACCTCCCCCGCCCTCATCGCGGCGTTCGCCTTGTTGCTGATCGGCCGGGCCGTCGGAGGTGCCTCGGACGGGCCCCGGTTCGACGTCGGGCTCGTCATCGGCACGGTCGCCGCGTTCGCCCTGCTCGCGCTGGCGACCGTCCCGGAGGGCGCCGACGACGCCGGCCCCGCGGAGGGCACGCTTCCGGCCCCGGTCGGCACCGCCGGCCTCGGGGCCGGGGGACTCGCGGTCCTCGCGGTTCTCGCCGCGCTCCTCCTCGAGGGGACCGGACCGGCCGCGTTGCTCGGGGTGTCCGTGGGGCCGGGAGTCCTCCTGTTGCTCGGCGAGCCGACCAACCGCCTCGACCCGCGCCTCCGGTTCGCCGGACTCGTGGCGGCGCTCGCGGCCGCGACCGCGATGGTCCCCGACACCGTCGAGCTCCGCACGATTGTCCCGGACGCGCTCCTGCTCCCCCTCCTCGTCGCCTCGCTCGGGATCGTCGCGGGCCTCGTCGGCCTCTTGTTCGACCGGATCCAAGGGCCGTATCGCCTCGGTGCTCCCGCCGCGGCCGTCACGGCGGTCGTGCTGGGCGCCGCGGCCGTCGCCGTCTGGATGCCCACGAACGGCGAGGTTACGGTCGTCGTCCTCGCCGGCTGGCTGGCCGGCGTCGGTTCGATGTACGTCCTCCGATTGGCCGTCTTCGGGCCGACCGAGGCCGAGGCGTCCGCCCGGGCCGGAGTGGCGCTCGGCGTCATCGGATCGTTCGCCCGCGGTCTTCGGTCGGTCGGGGCCGGCGTGCTCGTGGTCGCCGTCCCGACGTTCTTCGCGTACGAGGCGATCGCCGCCTACTCGCCGGACGGCGCGTTCGGGGTGGTCCTGGCGGGCGTCGGTGCGACGACCGCCGCCGTCGTGCTCGGCGTCGTTCGGGTCAGCACGGGTCCGGCCGGAGGGCCACGGCGGGTGCCGGAGGTGCTCGACGCGGCGGCCGCGGGATGGGCCGGGCTGTCGGTCGCGCTGACGCTTCCCTACGTGATCCCGCTCGTGGCCCGGATCTCACCCGCGATCCTCGCCGGTTCGCTCACGCTCGGGTCCCCGGCCACGCTGGGCGGGCTCGTCGTCGGAGCGCTCGTTCCGTTCCTGCTCGCGTCGACCCCGGCGTGTCCGCCCTCGTCGAATCTCGTCGGACGCGTCCGCCGGTGGGTCGCCGCCGTCGTCCCGGCCATCGTCTCGGTCGTCGCCGCCGTCCTTCTCGGCCCTCCCGCGCTCGTGGGACTCGTGCTCGGGGTCGCGCTCACCGGACTCCCGCTCGGCGTGTTCTGGGCGGCGGCCCGGGAAGCGTCCGCGTCGCTGCAGGTCGAGCTGACGCCGGGGTACCCGAGCCGGACGGCGCTCGCCGAAGCGTTCGACTCCGGCACCGGATGGCGCGTCTCGGCGGCGATCCTCGGGACCGCGATCGCCGTCCTCGCGATCGTCGCCGTCGCCGTCCCGTCCTCGGGAGCGCTCGGGTTCTAACCGCCGGGCGTCGCGCTCGCCGAGGATTGCGGGGCCGAGACCGGCAGCTTGCGCGGCGGGCGCCGGCGCAGGAACCAGGCGACCACCACCGGGATGGCCACCGTCGCGGCGATCAGGCCGACCTCGTCGGCGGAGAACGGGGCCGGGGTCACGGTCAGGTCCAGTTGCGGCGGAGGCACCGACCAACCGTAGACGGTGGAGAGGACCGTCGACCCGCCGACCG
>DASYOF010000113.1:0-10326 GCA_036007995.1 Thermoplasmata archaeon | reverse complement strand
CGGCAGGACCTGGCGGAAGTCGTCCATCGCGATCGGGCTCCGGACTCCCGTCATCATCTCGCGCCGGACGGCGATCGTCGCCGCTTCCCGGACGAGGTTCGCGAGGTCGGCGCCGCTGTACCGCTCGGTCTTCTTGGCGATCTCCGAGAGGTCGATGTCCTGCGCGACCGGCCGGCCCACGAGGTGGACGTGCACGATCTCCATCCGCTCGTTGAAGTCGGGCGGCGGGACGTAGATGATCTTGTCGAGGCGACCCGGGCGCATCAGCGCCGGGTCGATCAGGTCCGGCTTGTTCGTCGAGCCGACGACGATGACGCCGGCGGACTTGTCGATACCGTCCATCTCGGACAGGAGGATCGACAGCAGGCGAGGGGTGACGTCGTCGGCGGTGTACATGTCGCGGCGCTTCGCCACCGAGTCGATCTCATCCATGAACAGGATGCACGGCGCCCGCTCGCGCGCGGTCCGGAGGAGCTCGGCGACGCGGTTCTCCGACTCGCCGTACCACTTGCTCATCAGGTCGGAGCATTTGATCGAGATCATCTCGACGCCGAGCTCGCTCGCCAGCGCCTTCATCAGCATCGTCTTCCCGCAGCCGGGCGGGCCGAACAGCAGGATCCCCTTCGGCGGCTCGAGCTTGAAGCGGGTCGTGACGTCCTTCCGCATCAGCGGGATGATCATCGATTCCTTGATGTCGGCCTTGACGTCGTGAAGGCCGCCGACCATCTCGAACGTGGTCTTTGCGAGGCCCTTCATCTCGGCGACCCGGGTTCCGACGTTGGTCCCGCCGAGGCGGCTCGTGAAGTACGCCTCGAACGCGTCGCGGATGACGAGCGAGCCCGCGGCCGCCGTCACCATCGCCGGGACGAACAGCAGGACCACCGCATCCCACCATCCGACGTAGTTGAACGCCCAGAAGGCGCCGAACGTGACGCCGGCGAGGACCCCGCCGCTCACGACCGAGTACTCGAGCACCCGCTCCGGCGTCTGGTGCTCGCGTTCCCGGAGCGCCCAGGTGACGACCCAGGCCGCGAAGCACCACGCCCCGATCTCGACGATCGGGATCGCGATGAGGCCGAGCCCGGAGCCCCCGAGGGAGAGCACCTGCGGGTTCGGGTTGAGCATGTTGAGGTACGCCGACCCGATGGCGTTGAAGGTGAAGTACGGGAACGGCAGCGTCGGTTGCAACGCGGCGGCATGGCCGGCGATCAGGCTGGGCGTGCCGTTCGCCCCCGGACCCGCGAGGTACCCGAGGATCGGAAGGTTGCCGAGCGTAACGAACAGCGCGACCAAGAGACCGCCCGCGACCGCGACCGCGAGGCCGATGTACAGCGAGAAGATCATGGCGAGGAACACCGGCACGATGAACGAGAGGCCGAGCGGGGCGAGGAACAGCGTCAGGAACGAGCCGATCCCGAACCTCCAGTCGATGAGCGAGGCGAACAGCACGGGGATCGCCGCGAACAGGAAGATCAGGCCGAGCGTTCCGGACTGGTAGCCCACCTCGGGAGCGACGAGCAATATCAGGACGAGCAGCGACAGCTGCGGGAACCTCCAGGCGAGGAACCCGACGCCGGCGGCGATCAGGAGCACGACCGGCCACGGGTAGAACGGCAGGAAGAACCCACCGAGGAGCGCGGTGACCGCCATCAGGAGCGCCGTCAGGTGCTTCGGGTCCTTCGTCTGCCGGATGAACCACCGCTCGATCTTCGAGTCGAACAGGAACGCGGCGGCGATGCAGATGCCGCCGACGGCGAGGATGAACAGGAACAGGTCGTCGTAGAGGATCGCGGGCGGCCCGTACTGGATGTACTGTTGGCCGATCGCGACCGCCTGCGCGCCGCCGAGTCCGTGCTGGATCGCGCCGGTCGTGGCGTCGGCCGCGGCGTCGATCGTGAGGTAGCCGTTCGTGCCGAACGGACCGCCCGGGAGCTGCTCGCGGACGATCGTGAACGTCAGGACGACCGGGGTTCCCGAGCTGACCCAGCTGAGCTTGCCGGAGAACGTCGCGAACAGGTTGTTCGCGAGCGGCGTCTCCGAGCTCCGCTGGCCGGACGGAAGGTTGGCGATCGAGGCGAAGGTGAGCGTCGAGGTGCCCGAGCTCGCGTTGTAGGAGATCGAGCGGACGTTGTCGGTGATGACGACCGTTTGGCCGGCCGCGAGGCCGCTCGCGGTGAGCTCGACGTAGTTGACCGCCTTATTGCTCGACTGGACCGCGTGGGCGTTCTGCAGGAACTGGCTCGCGTTCTCCGCGTGGACCACGTACGGGTAGAATCCGGCGAACAGGCTCCCGCCGACGACGGCGAGGATGATCCCGACGAGGAACAGGACCCAGAAGGTGCGCTTGCCGGCCCGCTTCCGCGGCGGCGCCCGAGGGGGCGCTTTCGCCGGGGCCTTCGGCGGCGGCCGAATGGCGGGGGCACCGGTCTTCGTCGCCGGACGGATCGCCGTCTGGCCCGCCGGGGGCGCCACCTTCGGCGCGGCCGCGACTTGCGGCTTCGCCGTCGTGGTCGTCGACGGGCTCGGTGCCGTCCCGGTCGGGACGGTCGCCGGCGGCGCGGTCGGCGGCGTGGGGGCCTTGGTGCTGGGTGTTCCCATCTCTGTTCTCCGTAGCGGTTACAGCGTGATCCGTCTCTGCTCTTGCTCGGCCTTTCGGCGGCGTTCCCGGAACCAGGCGCTGATCGGCCAAGCCGCCACGCAGGCGCCGGCGAGCCCGATCACCGCGGGGATCGTGAGCGTCGTCTGCTGGACCCAGCTCGTCTGGCTCACGGGTCCGGAGGCGACGTAGAAGATCAGGTCGAAGGGGGTGGTCGAGCTGACGGTGACGGTCGCCGTCTGGGTCTGGCCGAACGCGTGGATCGTCACGACGTACGTTCCGTAGGTCACGGGGAGGTAGCCGGTTCCGGCGAGCGGGACCGGGGCGGCGAAGCCGAGCGCGGTGCCCTGGCGGGTCTCCGACCAGCTCGCGTTCGAGAGCGTGAAGTTCAGGAACGGCACGAGGTGCCCGGTCGAGAGGTCGGTCGCCTCGAAGAAGAACAGCCCGTACCCCGGCGCGAGGGAGAACCCGCCGGGCCCGGCCTGCGGGGCTCCCGACTCGGTGTACGTCCAGTTCCCGGACGCGATCGGCGTCCCGAAGATGTCCTTCGCGATGATGTAGAACGCGACCGTGCCGCCGGCGGGGAGCCCGGGGATCAGCGCGTAGGAGGTGTTGTCGCCCTCGGAGATCATCGGGAGCACCGACTCGCTCGTGCCGGCCGAATCGGCGTAGTGGACCCGCACCTGCGCCCGGCCCAGCGTGACGTTCTGGATCGGCTCGTGGATCGAGACGTTGACCGCCGTCCCGCCGGGGAGCGTCGTCTTCGTGCCGGTCGGCGCGAGGACGTTCGGCGACGTCGAGATCTCGGCGTTCCGGACGAGACCCAACGACGGGTACCACCAGCCGCCGTTGCCGGTCCAGTTGAAGTGGTAGGTCGGGCTTGTGATCTTGTCGATCTGCCCGCCCTTCCACGGGAGATAGGCCACGATGTAGAACGACGCCTGCGCCCCCGGCGCCGCCGGGACCGTGGCGTTCGTTTGGGTCGTGTTGAGCGGGCTGAACGTCTCGCCGTAGCCGTTGCTGACGTGGCTCGCGTTCTCGGTGATGTACAGGAACGCCTTCGGGATCGCCTGGACCGTCCCGTTGATCGTGGAGATCGACGTGAGGAAGATCTCGAGCGACTGGTTCCGGTTCGGGTCGAAGACCGGCTGGGAGAGGACGCTCGGCGTCGTCGTGATCGCGATGTCGCTCGTGAACGTGGTCGACGCCCACGGCGGCTCGACGTAGAACGCCCAGGTGAAGTTGTCGATCAGGCCGGAGTCGTTGTACGGGTAGTGGAACTCCTGGGCCGAGTAGATCGTGCTCGGCGTCGCGGCGGCCGATTCCACGGTCATGTTGAAGTAGACCGTCGAGCCGGGGAGGAACCACCGGTAGAGGTCGACGTAGAACGTGGCCGACGTCCTCGCCCCGTTCGGGATGAACGCGGAGAGGTTCGTCGGCTGGAGCGGGTCAAACCCCTTGATCGGTTGCACGGCGCTGCCGTTCGGCCAGCCGATGCCCCAGACCGTCAGGATGGCGTTGACCATCGCGACGTTCGTCGTGACGTTGATGTAGAAGCCGCTCAGGTAGGTCGGGAGGTTGTTCGTGCAGAGGCCGGTGTTGAACCCGCCGCCGTCGAGCGAAGGGGATCCGGGGACGTAGAAGCTGACCTCGACGTCGTCGAAGAACGCGAGGCTGTTCCAGTGCGGTGGGTTCTGCGGCGTCGGGGCCGTGCAGGTCGATGGGCGAGCGCCGGCTCCGGTCGCGGGCACCGTCGTGGCGGACGCCATCGCGTGCTGGGCGGGAGTCGCGGGGGCGGCGGCCGAGTCGGCCACGGTCCGCGGCGCAGGGTGGCTCACCGTGGTCGGCGCGAGCAGCGGGGTCACGGCGAACGCGACGGCGACGAGGACGATGAGGGCGATTTGGGCGCGCGGTCCGTTCGTCATAGGGTCACCCGCTTCTCCTCTTCCTTGCGACGCTGCCGGATCTGGCGCCACCAGAAGTAGAGCGGGATGGCCGTCCCCACCGTCGCCGCGAGCCCGATGAGCGCGGCGATCGGGACGCCGGACCCCATCGGGGTCGGCACCGTCGGCGAGGGCGTCGGGGCGGGGGCCGACTGGTTGAGGTAGAACAATACGGAGTTCCCTTCCTGGACCACGTAGTAGTTGTTGCCCGCGACGAGCGTTTGCCGAGCGCTCAGCGTGTGCGTCGCATAGATCGACGCGTTCAACGGCACGCCGCTCGCGAACCCGGGGTCGGTGACCGAGATCTGGTACGACTCGTTCGCCGCAAGGAGCAGCGGGGCGTACGACTGCTGCGAGGCGTTCGGGTAGGCGACCCCGAAGACGGTGTGGCCGACCGAGTTGAAGAACCCGCGAGGTCCGGTGACCTGGACCGTCGCGTTCGACACCCAGGTGTGGGTGCCGTTGTCGTACACGTAGACGTAGAAGAACGACGCGTTGCCCGGGACGAACGGCACGGCGTTGAGGAACGACGGCGTGAGGTACGAGTACATCGGCGAGATCAGCTGGTGCTGGTCGAAGTCCCACGCGTCGACCGTGAAGTTCACGAAGGAGCCGACGGGGAGCCCGGGGAGCGACCCCTCGAACACGGTCGAACTCGTCCGGTTCATCGGAAAGTCGGCGACGACCTTCTCGGAGATCGCGGGGTAACTGAAGTACTCCACGATCTCGGCGGCGTTGATCGAAGTCCCGGAGTTGAGGCTCGTGATCGTGACGTTGACGTCCTGGCCGGGGTTGACCGTGACCCCGATCCCGGCGGCGGCCGCGACCGCGGCCGGGGTCGTCTGCACCCCGATGTCATCGGTGAACGTACCGGAGAGGAACGTGCCGTTGCCCCCGACGGTGTAGCTGTAGAACGGCGTGACGATCTGGTCGCCGGGGACATCGCTCGCCACGATCTGGTAGCTCGCCACCGCGCCCGCGACCTGGGCGTACTGCGCGCCGATCACGTACGAGCTCGTCACCGCGCCGGTCGTCGCGTTCGAGGTGATCGGGAACGCGAACGCCGTGTTCACGATCGTCCCGGCCGCGTCGGTCTCGACGAACCGCAACTGGGCCGCGCCCATCGTCGCGTTCGTCGGGATCCCGTCGGCGGCGGTCGTGTTGACGACGACCGTCACGGTGTCGTTCCAGTTCGGCGCCCTCGGGTGGACGGAGACGCTGATGTCGGCGAACGTCGCGTTCGGACCCGCCGACTGCGGGACCCCAGGGTAGGGGGAGAACGGCCAAGCGCCGCCGTAGGTGAACTGGAAGTGCGGGCCCTCGAGGTGGGTGAAGACGTTCCCGCTGCCGCTCGTCAGCTCGACCCACCAGGTCACCGTCTCGCCGGCGAAGAAGTTCGCGGTGCCGGTGCTCGTGTTCGCCGCGATATCGACGCTGTACCAATACGGGTACGACGGGTCCTGGCTGACGAACTGCGGTCCGTTCCACCAGGTGCCGTTGTCCGCGTGCCACACGGTCCCGTCATCGGGGGTGTTGTACGGGTCGCCGTTCCATAGGAGGCCCGTCACGTTCAGGGCGATCGGGCTCTCGGGCCCGTTCTTCGGGGCGTTCGCCGGGGTGATCAGGTATCGGGACTTGATGATGAGCGGCAGGTCGGTCTTCGCGGTCGGCTCGACCGAGGCGAAGTAGCCGCCCGCGGGCGGGACGATGTTCGGCTCGGTCGAGCGGGCGATCGAGACGCAGACGGTTGTGTTGATCTTGGCGCACGTCGGGTTGAACGAGGTGTTGTTCACGGCCGGCGCGGCGGCCCGGGCCGGGTGCCCTGCGACAGTCGGAGTGGCTCCCCCGGCCGAGGCGCTCCGGGCCGAGACATCGAACGTCCCGACCCCGTAGGCGATCAGGATCGCGAGCAGGACGACCGACCCCGCGACGGCGGTGGCGGGGGCGATCGAGCGGTGGCGAGCGGGCAACGCGAACTTGGTCGTACGACCCACGGACGTTCCACTCCTAATGGACCTGTTAGCGCGAGGTCCATGGCAGGACCACGCATGAAGGATAGCAGGCGACACTCGAGGGGGTGGTCCCATACATGGCTAAAAACCTCTAGCCTCTTCGAGGGTACCGAACGCGCGCGCGTAGAGCCCGGGCGTCGGTCGTGGCGCTCGGGCGCGTCCTCCCAGGGCGAACGCCCGGCGGCGGGTCGGCGCTCGCCGCTCGACGAGCGAGCGACGGGCCGGCGGCGAATTGCTCATTCAACGCGCCCGACCCCCGCGGTCGCCGGCGATCCCGACGTCTCGAACTTCGATGGTCGGGGGCCGGAGGTCGCGGCGATCCGCTGCGCGATCCACTTGTTCCTCAGCTGCACCCGGACGAACCCGGCGCCGAGGAATCCGGCGGCCGCCGCCTGGAGCGAGACGTTCCCGGCCCCGACGTTGTTCCCGATCCCGATCGGCTGCAGCGAGGGGAGCGCGACGGGCGACGGGATCGCGAGCGACGGAGGGACCGGTGGGGGCGGGGCCGGCGTGACCCCGGCGGGTCCGAGGTCCGGCGTCAGCTCGACGTTCAGGGCCGCGAGGGGGAACGATACCGAGACGGCGGAGCCGTTCGTGAACGGGATGTACGTGGCCGCGGTGAACAGACCGTCCCGGGCCGCGCTGCCGCCCGCGTGGCAGGTCACGGTCGTGCACGCGTCGACCGGCACGAGCTGGAACGGGCCGCCCACCGCGACCACGTTGAACGAGGCGCTCCAGTTGTCGCCGAGGACCATCTGGTTCTGCGCGGGGTTCGAGCTCCAGTTCCAGCCGAGGGTGCTCACGCCGCCGCTTCCGGGAGTGAAGATCGGCGTCCCGCAGTCCGGCCGGTCTACGCCGTGCCGCACGCACGTCTCGGTCGGGTCGAGGTTCGAGGCGTTGGCGAGCGCGATGTTCCCGATCGGCACGAAGCGGAAGATCGGCTGATCCGACCCGGCGACGACCTGCGTGTCGACGAGCGGGCCGAAGCCGACGCCCCGCAACGCCTGGAACAGGGTCGGGTTGTCCAGGTCCGGCTGCGTGGCCGGGCCGTGGGGGACGTACTGGAGCGTGCCGGACTGGCCGTCGGGACAGGTGAAGAACGAGGGGCCGTTCCAGGTGCCGCCGGTCGCGGCCGCCATGTCGCAGCCCGCGAGGAGAACGTGCTGGACGTCCGTGACGACCGCCAAGCCGCCCGGGCCGCCGTCCGAAGCGCCGGTCGGCCAGCCCTTCGATAGCGGGTCGGTCGGGGTGGTCCACAGGTCGATCATGTCGACCGTGCAGACCCCGCCGATCGACTCCGTGCAGGTCGGCGAGTTCCTCGCGAGCTGCGCGATCGAGTTCTGCGGGGCTCCCTGCGGTCCGTGGATCCACCCCTCACAGTTCGGCGACCTCCCGTCGAGGAACGTGTAGGCGGGCTCGCACGTGGGCGTGCTGCAACCGGGGAAGCTCGCGTAGCTGGCCGCGCTGACGCAATAGTTCTCCACGTAGTTCGGGTCGCGGGGAGCCGTCGACCCCATCCAGACGATCACGTGGTGCGTCGCCTCCGACCAGGTGAGCCCGCTGCCGATGATCGTGCCGTACATCGCCGTGATCATCGAGGAGTGGAGGATGTTGTCCGACATGTCCGAGTCCCCGTAGACGTAGCCGCCGCCGAGCACTTCCGCCTGGAACGTCGAGATCACCGAGGAGCCGAAGTCGGCGGACGGAACGAAGTCCTGGATGTCCACGTGGTACTCGGAGCCATCCCCGTCGTCGCAGCAGTCCTTGGTCGCGAAGTAGTCGACCATCGCGAACGAGACGTGCGAGTGGGGGTTCGCCTCGGAGATCGCGTTCGCGATGTCCTGCGAGTGGGCGACGAAGAACGGAACGCCGTTCGACTCCTCGCACGGTCCGGTCGTGGCGGTGGCGCACGGGTCGGTCCCGGGGTCGCCCGCGGACGGGTCGTAGACACCGTCGTACGCGGTCGTCTCGATGACGAACGCAACCTGGACGTCGGGCCAGGCGAGGGAGCCGGAGCTGGCGGCGGTGGCCGACAGCGTGACCCGCGATTGTCCGACGCCGGCCGCGCAGGTCGATTCCTCGAAGGCGCAGATCGACCTCGGCGCCACCGAGATCCCGAGCTGGAGGGCGCCTAACGACGTCGGGTCGGCTGGGGCAACGTGGACGGTCGTCGTCGTGGGGGCGACCCGTGAGCCCCCCACGTCGGACTCCGCCAGGGCGTGCGTCGCCGGGACGAGCGAGAGCGTCAGAAGCGCGAGTACGACCGCCGCGCCGACCAGGGTCGTCGCCCGCCGGTACCGGCTCGCGCGGCCGACCATTTGCGCCGTCCCGACCTCGCCGAGAGGCGACGCCGATGCGGGCCTATTCCCGGCCTACTCGAAGTGACCGACCCCGGCGCTGCTCTGCTTCGCGGACGCGGCCTCGAACTTCGACCCCTGGGGGCCGGACTTCGCCGCGACGCGCATCGCGATCGGTTTGTTCTTCAGTTGGACCCGGACGAACCCGGCGCCGAGGAACCCGGCGGCCGCCGCCTGGAGCGAGACGTTCGCGACCCCGACGTTGTTCCCGATCCCGATCTGCTGGACAACTGGGAGCGGAGCCGGCGCGGCGATCGCGAACGGCGGCGGAACCGGCGGCGGTGGGGGGGGCGCGACGCCGGCCGGGCCGAGGCCGGGCGTCAGTTCGACGTTGAGGTTCGCGAGCGGGAACGACTCGGTCACGACCGAATTGTTCGTGTACGGAACATACGTCGCCGACGTGAACAGTCCGTTCAGTGCGGTCGAGCCGCCCGCGTGGCACTGCGCGGTCGTGCACGCGTCGACGGGCACCGACCGGAACGGTCCGCCCACCGCGACCACATTGAACTGCGCGGTCCAGGTGTCGCCGATGAACATCTGGTTCTGTGAGGCGTTCGAGCTCCAGTTCCATCCGAGGTACTTGACCCCGCCGAGCGAGTAGACGAGCGGCGTGCCGCATCCCTTGAGGTTCAGGCCGTGGCGCTGGCACTGCTCGGTCGGGTCGAGGATCGACGCGTTCGCGAGCGCGATGTTCCCGAACGGCACGAACGAGAAGATCGGCTTGGTCGAGCCGGCGGCGACCTGGGTCTCGAGAATCGGGCCAAACCCGACCTCCCGGAACGCCTGCAGGAGCGTCGGATTGTTCAGGTTCGGTTTCGTCGGCGCCCCGTGCGGCACGTATTGCAACGTACCGGTCTGGCCGTCCGGACAGGTGAAGAACGCCGGGCCGTTCCACGTCCCGCCGGTGGCGGCCGCCATGTCGCAGCCGGCGAGGAGGACATGCTGGACGTCCGTCACGACCGCCGAGCCGCCCGGCCCGCCGTTCGTGCGGCCCGTCGGCCAGCCCTTCGACAGCGGGTCGGTCGAGGTGGTCCACAGGTCGATCATGTCGACCGTGCAGACCCCGCCGATCGAGTCCGTGCAGGTCGGGGCGGTCTTCGTGAGGCGGGCGATGGAGTCGTTCCGGTTGCCGTCCTGGCTCCGGATCCAGCCCTCGCAGTTCGGTGAGCTCCCGTCGAGGAACGTGTAGGCGGGCTCGCACGTGGGCGTGGCGCTGCAACCGGGGAAGCCCGCGTAGTCGGACGCGCTGACGCAGTAGTTCTCCACGTAGTTCGGGTCGCGGGGAGCCGTCGAGCCCATCCAGACGATCACGTGGTGCGTCGCCTCCGACCAGGTGAGCCCGCTGCCGATGATCGTGCCGTACATCGCCGTGATCATCGAGGAGTGGAGGATGTTGTCCGACATGTCCGAGTCCCCGT
>DASYOF010000112.1:0-4509 GCA_036007995.1 Thermoplasmata archaeon | reverse complement strand
GGCGCTCCGCTCCAGACGTCGACCTTCGGTTGAGGCCGGTCCTCCTCCGGGCGAACGACCACCGGCGGGTGCGGGGCCGTCGGCAGCGGCAGGCGCGCGAGCGGGTCAAACGACCTCCATTGGGTCAGCAAACGGCCCCGGGACGGTCGCCCTTCCGCCACCACGGTGACCGCCTCCAGGTGGCCGTCCCGAACGTCGACGCGGGCGGCCTGGACCACGATCGGGGGTTTCGGGCGAACGACCCGTCGACTTCGTCGGAGCCCGAGAAGCGTCGAGGTCTCCCACGCGACCTTCTCCTCCTCACCCTCGATGAACGGCACGACGTTCTCCGCCAGTGCGGGGGACTCGAGCCCGGTGAGACCGGCCCCCGAGCGGGCCTGGTAGGTGCTCACGTGGACCGCGATGGGCCGGAGCGGCTCCCACACGGGCGCGAGCGCGACCGCGAGTCCGGTCGCGGTGCAGTTCGGGTTGGTGACGATCGGGGCGTGGCCGGCCGGGCGATGGTCGAGGAGACGGAGGTGGTCGGGATTCACCTCCGGAACGAGCAAGGGCACCCCGGGGTCTCGCCGATGGTCCGCCGCGTTGCTGAACACGGCGACACCCCGACGGGAGAGTTCCGACTCGATCGGCCCCGCGCGTCCTCCCGGCAGGGCGCTGAACACGAGTTCGATTCCCTCCCCCGCGAGCGTCCTAGGGGTGGCGGCCCGGAGTCGACAGTGGGCGAGCGACTGAGGGACCGGCTCGTCGAGGGCCCAAACGTCCCCAAGGCGGCGGCCGACCGACCGGTCGCTCGCGATGAGCGCCGGTTCGCCGAACGCCGGATGCGTCGCGAGGAGCCGGGCGAACTGCTGTCCGATGTAGCCGGACGCCCCAACGATCGCCGAGCGGAACGGTCGTTCGGTCAACCGAGGTAGCCTCCGCGAAGGGCGAGGTCGGTGAGCGCGATCGCCACGACCGCCTCGAGGACCGGGGCGGCGCGGGGGACGATGCACGGGTCGTGACGGCCGCGCACCACGATCCGAGCGGGACGGAGGGTGCGGAGATTCACGGTGTCCTGCTCGATGGCGATCGAGGCGGTCGGTTTGACCGCGAAGCGGGCGACGACCTCGGCGCCGTCCGCGAGACCGCCGAGAATGCCCCCCGCGTGATTGGTGCGCGGCACGATATGGCCGTCTCGAAGTTCGTACGGATCGTTGTTCTCGCTTCCTCGGAGGCGGGCGGAGCGGAACCCGTCCCCGAACTCGACACCCTTCACCGCCGGGACGGCGAAGGCGAGGTGGGCGATCGCGCTCTCGATAGAATCGAAGAACGGCTCACCAAGCCCGACCGGTACCCCGGCGGCCCGAACTTCCACGATCCCGCCGAGGCTGTCGCCGCTCCGTCGGGCCGACAGGATGGCGGACTCCATCCGCTCGGCCGCGAGCGGGTCCGGGCAACCCATCTCGTTCGCCTCCGCGCCGAGCCGGATCGCTTCAACCGCGTCGGTCCCCGGGACGTCGGCGTCCTCCGACCCGATCGACCGTACAAAACCGACGACTCGAATGCCGAGGGGCGCCAAGAGGCCGGCCCCGATCGCCCCCGCGGCCACGAGCCCCACCGTCATCCGCCCGGAGAAGATCCCGCCGCCGGCCAGGTCGGCGTCGGGACCGTAGCGCACCCGGGCGGGGAAGTCGGCATGGCCCGGGCGCGGTGTATCCCGGAGCCGCTCGTAGTCGGAGGGCCGGGCGTCCTGGTTGGCCACGTGAATCCGGATCGGTCCGCCGTCCGCGATCCCGGACTCGATGCCGTGGTCGACCACGAGTTGGTCCTCCTCCTGCCGCCGGGTGGCGAGCCGACGCCCGACGGGACGACGGCGGTCGAGCGCCCGCTGGACGGCGGCGAGGTCCACCGCCCAGCCCTTCGGCACACCCTCGACGACCGCGCCTACCTCCGGCCCGTGGCTGGAGCCAAACACGGTCACCCGGAAGGCCGTGCCGTACGACATCATCGGACGGTCAGCGATCCTCCGAGCCTTCGAACCGCCGTCCAGAATTCGGGATACGACTTCGCCACGGCGTCCGCGTGGTCGACGACGGACTCGCTCGTCGCGGCCAGAGCGCCGACCGCCGCGCTCATGACGAGCCGGTGGTCGGCCGGCCCGGAGTACCGGATCGGGCGGGGATGAGACGTTCCCCGGATCTCCAGCCGGCGGGCGTCGAGAGCGACCGTCGCCCCAAGAGCCCGCGCGAGACGCGCGCTCTCGGCTCGCCGGTCGGACTCCTTCCCGGCCGCATGACGAGCCCCTTCAATCCGGCTCGACCGCGGCACGCACGCGGCCAGGACGCTCACGAGCGGAAGGAGATCGGGGGCCTCATCGAGATCCACTCGGATGGGCGAGGTCAGTGGACCCGAAACTTCCACGGACGACCGACGCCCGCGAACGGTCGCTCCCATGGTTCGGAAGATGTCGAGGATGAGGAGGTCCGCCTGGGGCCACGACCGGTCCACCCCGCGAACCTCGACCGCCCCGGCGGAGACCGCCCCCGCCGCCCAGAGATACGCGGCCGACGAGGCGTCCCCGGGCACCCGAAGCCGGGAACCCGCGTAGGCCTGGGGCGCGGGAATCCGAATCGTTCGGCCCTGCCAGTCGACCTCGATGTGGCTCGCCAGAAGAACGCGGAGCGTCGCCTCGACGTACGGCCGAGAGACCGGCGCGGACCGGAGGCGAAGTGTGGAGGGCCCGGAGAGGGTTGGGAGGGCGAACAGGAGCGCGGAAAGAAACTGCGAGCTCTCCGAGACGTCGAGCTGGGCTCGAACCGGATTCAGGGGGCCGGTCACCTCCGCGATCGTTCGGCCCGGCCCGCCCGAGACGACGGTCGTGCCCGCGCCCTCGAGGACCCGGAGGAGCGGTCGCAACGGGCGCTCGCCGAGACGGCGGCTGCCGACGAACCGCACCCGTCGGGATCCCCGCGCCGCGAGCGGAAGGAGGAAGCGGAGGGTGGTGCCGGATTCTCCGCACTCGATCGGAGCCGCTCGGCCAGGGACCCTCCCGGCGCCCGTTCGGACCGTCCACACCCTCCCCGTGCGTCGAATGGACGCGCCGAGGGATTCGAGGCCCCGCGCGGTGGCGAGGGTGTCGCCGGACTCCAGCGGGTTCTCGACGCGATACGTTCGCCCGGCGAGATACCCGACGACCAGGGCGCGGTGCGTGTAGCTCTTGGAGGGCGGCGCCGCGAGAGACCCTCGCAGCGTCGAGGGACCCACTCGCGCCCGCGTCCATCGACTCGCCCTCCGGCGGCACCGACGGGGACGAACTGGTGGAGTTGGACGGCGGTCCGTCCGGCGGGGTGGGCGCGCGCGACCGACTCCAGGCTGCCCCTCGGGACGATCGTGGCGAGCGCCGGGCCGAGCCCGCTCACCCCGCTCGTTAAGGCTCCCAGCCGGCGCAGTTGGTCTCGCCACTGGGTGAGATCGTACCCCGTGAGCGATTCCACGATACGGGTGTTGGCGTCCATCGCGGCGACCCACTCCCCGCGGCGGGCCGCCTCGACGGCGACCTCCCCCTGGACGGCGGCCGATTGGAACCGGTCGCTCCACTCCGGGCTCGGCGCATGGACGCCGGAGCCGGTCCATAGGATCACCGCCCACTCCGCCGGCGCCGGCGCCTGGCGGAGCACCGTTCGCGACGAGTTCTCGGTGACCACGATGCCCCCGTCGGCGGCCGCCATCGCGTCGTCGAAGGCGCCGGTCGCGCTGAGCCCGATCGATTGCGAGACGTTCGCGGACAGCCGGGCGACCGCGTCGGAGGGCGCGCGGACTCCGAGCGCGTTCGCCACCGCGCGGGCGATCGCGACCGACACGGCCGAGGAGCTCTTCAGCCCCTTCGCGGGCGGGATCCAGGAGTTCACCGACAGGTGGACGTGAAACGACTGCGACCGGGCAAACTCTCGGCACGCCCTCGCGACCGTGGCCCGGGCGAGCGGCGTGTCGCAGTCCGGGTCGGCGGCGAACCGAGCTGTGCCGGAGCGATCCACGGGTTCCAACTCGACGACCGCCGTGGCCCGAAGGTCGATCGCGGCCGCCGCCCCGATTCCGGTGAAGAGAGCGTTCGCGAACGTGATCGCCCCGGTCGCCGAGCCTACTCCGCGCATCCGATTCCCCTGAGCGCGTCGCGGAGTTCGGTCTCGTTCGGCCGTCGCCCCCACCAAACCGCGTACGCGTCCGCCGCCTGATACACGAGCAATCGTCGGCCGTCCTCGTACCGGCCCCCCGCTCGCTCGCACGCGCGTTGGACCTGGGGATCAACCGGGGAGTAGACGAAATCGAGCACCGTGGTGGTCCCGGAAATCCACCCGTCGAGCGAGGGGGCGAGCGGTCCGGTATCCCCGCGTCCGACCGTGGTGGCGTGGACGACGAGACCCACGGGATGTCGCCCGCTGTCCTCCCCCGCCTGGCCCCCGACCTCTCTCGAGATCGCGTCGAGCGCGGCCCGATTCCGGCCCGCCAGGAGCACCGCACCTGCGTGGGGGC
>DASYOF010000111.1:0-8923 GCA_036007995.1 Thermoplasmata archaeon | reverse complement strand
CCCTAGCTGTGGGCGTGTTGGGAATCTCCTATGGGATGCCGACCGAGGGACCTTTCACTACGCTCAGGGGTCATGCGAAGGCGATCGCCGTCGCCACGGCCATTGCGCTGGTCGTCTTCTTCGTAGGTACCCGAGTACCGTGGATTGAGTCCCACCTGTACGGACTCTTGGAGCGATGCTTCATCGGATTCGGGCTGTTCTGGATGCTGTTGGTGGCGATCCACCTGCTACAGTGGGAGTCTCGTGGAAGTCCCCACGCGACCTCCTCCCCGTGAAGAAAGGACCGCTTGGCAATACCAGTTCCAGACTCAACTCTGCTAGGCAACGGCAATGGCCCGTTTGCGGCAAGAGGGACGCTGCCGTACCAGCGGGAAAGGGGCTATCGCCCCGGCGGCGCGGGCCCGTCAGACATCGGGGCCGCGACATGACTTTAGTAGTGAACCAGTTGGGAGGCGCTCATGGAATCGAGCGACCTAGTCTTCGAGCTCACGGGGCGCATGATGGGGACAGATGAGTATGGCGCGAGCATCCAGGCGATCTTGGAGGGAAAGGCCGCTCCCCCTGCCGCCGCGCCCGGTTCGATGGCCGGGTCGAAGGCACGGTCGACGGTCCTAAGCTGAAGGGATCTTTCCACTCTGTGGACTATCTCAACATTCGCGCCGACGGACGAATCGAGTTCCACGGGCATGCCCGGTTCGATTTGAAGGACGGGGGGAAGGTGTCGATGTTTGCCGACGGATTGGGTACGGTGGATGCGAACGGGATCCTCCAAATTCGGGAGAGCGTAACGTTGAAGTCCAACTCGCCCGACCATTCTTGGGTGAACTCGATTCAAGTTTGGGCGACCGGGACGGCGAACGTGGCCAACGGAGAGATGCGGCTGAAAGGGTACAAGGCCTAGACCCGCGGAGTGGCGGAGACCCCGGTCGCCATCCCACCTCGAATACTCCAACCGCTTGGTTTTACCGCCTCAAGCCCACCCCCTCCGAACCGATTTCGCTCAGCGCCGCCCGTCAAGCGAGCGTGGCGCGGCGAGACCGGCGAGTCGAAGGGTTATGGGAGGACAGACGTTGGGGATTCCGTGGTCCGACTCCTCCCGATGGACTCAGCGGAATTTGACGAGTTTATCGAACGATCGGTTCGGTCTTACGCGGGAAGTCACATAAGGACAGGACGTTGGACCCGCGAAGAGGGGCTGGCCGAGGCTCGGAAGGAACTCCACAAGCTGTTGCCCAACGGGCTGCAGACCGTCAATCATTTTTTCTTCACGATCATCGCCGGCTCCCCCGAGGACAAGGTCGGAGCGATCTGGCTCGCCGTCGAGGCGCGCGGCGGCTTCGTCTACGACCTCCTCGTCTTCGATCAGTTCCGGCGTCGAGGATATGCCGAGGCGGCCATGCGCGCCATCGAGCGTGTGGCGGACGAGAAGGGAACGGGGAAGCTCTCCCTTCACGTCTTTGGCGACAACTTGGGGGCCCGGAAACTGTACGCCAAGCTGGGGTACACCGAAATCAGCGTAATGATGTCGAAGTCGTTGGCCCCCTGAGATCTGCAATCCGCTTCGAAAGGGACGCCTTGCGAACGGTCGCCGCCGTGGCCCACCGGGTTATCAGTAGCGATTCCCAATCGGGAGTCGGGACGCCCCACGGACAGGGGGCTGCGTGGCTCGGTGCTGGGGGGCGAGGTCGTCGAACAACGCCGCCGTCCGCATTGCCTTGGTCCTTTCTCCGACCGTCGTTTTCGTCGAAGGGGTTTGGTGGCCCGGGTACCACCCGATGGTCACGACCATCGACGTAGCGCTGGCCGTGACGATCCTCGCCCTCGACTTGGTGATTGTGCTGTGCGCGGTCGGGGCGTGGGATTGGGGTACGCGGGGGACTTCGGAGCGATCAGAACCGCTCGGCCAGTTCCGTTGCCCCGGGGCGCCACCTCGTTGAAAAGCCACGGGTTTCGGGGCTAAGACCCGTCGGGTGAGCGTGCGGTGCGTGTGGTCCGTCCGCGTTGCGTCGGCCAAATCCCCTTCTTGAACAAGACAAGCCCCAGAATGAGGAGCAGAACGAACGGCCAACTCAGGATGGGTGGCGCGCCGCCGCACGAAGTGGGACCAAGACATGGGAAGAGCCCCAGGGACCCCCATGCCTGTATCAGCCAGAAGCCTAGGGCCAATGCGGAACTCGTGATCGGCACGGCGAGAAGGATGTAGCCGACCCGCACGGCCTACGGATACGGCCCGCTCGGATACGCGTTTGGCCGGCCGCACGTTCTTCGCCCTGAAATACCGGGTCCCTCTCGGGACGCTGGCGGGCCGGTCATCGTTGATGGTTCTTCGTCGCACCAAGTACCTGACCCCGGCGCCGCCGGACGGACCGGTTTACCACGCGGCGACGTACCTCCGCCGTGCCCCCGGATGGAACTACGGCCGGAAGTTTTCGCGGCTGAATCGATCGATCGAGGCTCAGCTGGGTACCGCCCCGGGGGCCCTCGCGTATTCCCTCCAGCGACTCCTGATCGGCCGGGACTTCTGGACCCTATCTCTGTGGACCGATCGAAGCAGCATGGCCGACTTCGTTGGCGCGGGGCGCCATCGGGCGGCGGCCGACTGGCAGAACTCGACCGGAAAGACGGCGGGAAAGTTCGCCCAATGGGAATCTCCCCGGCCAAGTCTGAGCCTGGCCGAGGCGTACGCTCGTCTGGACCTCCCAGCGCCCCGGGGGCGGGTGCTGGTGGCTCCGACACCGATTCCAACCGGTTGGCGCACGGTGCCCCGGTAGGCCGTGCGGGGCGCCTGGCTCCCACCGTCGACGGTTCGAAAGCGGCCCCTGCCGACGGACTCTCGCCGAGGGGGCACAGCGTGTCCCTACCATCGGCCGCGGGCCTGGAACCCGGGACAGCGTCATGCCCCGGGAGGCCCTCGCCTCCGTCGGCTCGGAGGTGACGTCGGCGGGCGGCCCCAGTGGGGGGCTATCCAAGCCCGATCTGCTTCATGAGCCCGACAAGGTCGTAGAACAACCGTTCCTCAACGATCTCGCCCCCGTCGTTCCACGTGGCCAGGGTGCAAAATTCGACCTGGAAGCTCCGGTGGGTCGGTGGGATGGTCTTCCCGCCCACGAGCATCGGTCCTTTCATCGTTCCAGAGAAGTCCGCGACAGAACACGTGTGATTGCCGGAGGCGAAGAAGATCTTGTAGGGGCGATTCACCAAGTGGTTGTCCGGGAAGGTTTTGAAGAACTCCACCGCCTCCGCGTCGTGGTTATGCCTCCCCCGGGTCGGTTCGGGCTGACCGGGCCAATAGACCGCGACATCGTCCGTGTGCCGCTGGCGGAAGGTGTCCCATAGCTTGCTGGTGGGTCCCGCGTTCCAGGCATCGTCCAGCGTCTGCATCAATTGGGCGAGCTCCTCGGGCTTCATTCCGGGTCCCGGAGGCGCACCTCCGTCGGAGGTATCAGGGTTCCCTCGCCGTCAAGTCTCAGCGGCCCGGTCCTGACTCTTGGCAACGGACCCGTTCTGGCGGCTCGGGTCAACCTTTGCGCGTTTTCTTCGGGCTCTCGGCGGGAGTGGGGGTCTCGGCACGAGGCAGGAAATCGGTTGACCCACCCCACGGTCGTCCGAAGATCCGGACAAGACCTTGCTCGACGGCCGGGAACCGGCCGGCCTGACGCTCGGGAGGCGCCCGAACTGCCTCTGGCGCGGGCGGAACTTCGTCCCGTTTCCGCCTCCAGAGTTTCATAGTCTCCCTAGGGGTCGGCGGGGGTTTAGACCTTGCCCAAGGATTCCTCCGACGGCCCGCCCGCCCCGGCGGCGGTCGCTGAGTTCCCCGGTGAGAAATCCGTCCCCCCCGTCGCTAGTCGTCGAACCCGGTGACGGGCGGGTCGATCCCCGATTGCCACAGTAGGGCGTTCATCTCGCCGCGGTGCTGCAGCTCTTCCGCGATCATGTGGACCAGGAGCTCGCGCAGCTCGACGCGCCGGCGGGTGCGCCACCGCTTCGGGAGCGCGAAGCGCCGGTCGAGATCGCCCGGTCGAAGCGAATCGAGCACCCGGGCGACGCGTCGGTCGATCGCCCGCATTTCGCGCCGGGCCTCGGCGAGGGTGAACCGCTGTCCAAGCGGGTACCCGTCGGGCGCCGGCCCGCGAGCGTACACCTCGTCGAACCATACGCGATAGGCATCGAGGACGTGCAGGAAGATGTCGACGAGCGACGGGTACGACGCCCCCCGATCCCGATACCGGGCCCGGGGCGAGAGCGTCCAGATCGCGGTCAGGTACTTCGCCCTCGTCCGCGTGTTGTACGCGTAGATCGTCCGGAGGAGGTCGAGTTCCGAGGCCATGGCGTCCCAGGGCCGGCCCCGGTAAATCTTCGATCCCCGCGGTTTCGGGACGCGGGAAACGCTCCCGCCCCGGCCCGTTTCCGCTCCTCCGGCCCGCCGCTTAACCGCGGGGGGCGCGGTCCGGACGCTCCCGATGGCGTCCGCAGCGATCCCTCCCATCGCGATCGACCGGTGGCGGTCGACCCGGTTCGGGTCGGCGGTCCCGGCCCGGGCCGACCGGCCGGTCCGTCCGGCCCGGCCGCGCGCTCCCCCGCGTCCGGCGCCGCTGCCGTTCCCGGACGCGCCGGCGATCTTCCCGTGGCTCGCGCCCACGCTCGCGCCCGGCGAGGCGACGGTCTGGGCCGGGGACCCCCGGGTCGTCGAGTCGATGCTCGAGCTCCTGTACGCCGGCGTCGCCGCCCGCGGCGGCCGGATCTCGCTCGTCGAGGGGTCGAACCGGTTCCTGCCGTACCGGATCGGGGAGATCGGCCGCGCGCTCGGCGCCGACCCGGGCGAGCTCCTCGAGCGGATCCGCCTTGCGCGCGCGTTCACCGCCTACCAGATGGTCGCGATGGTCGATGGCTGGGCGGCCGAGGTCCGGACGCAGCGGCCGCACCTGCTCGTCGCGCACGAGGTCCCGGAACTGTTCCACGACGCGGAGGAGCTCCCCGTTGAGGAACGCCGCCCGCTCCTCGCCCACGTCGCCCGCACCCTCGGCACGCTCGCGCACCGGACCGGGCTCCCGATGCTGATCGTCCTCGCCGACGGACTCGGCCGGTTCCCCGGTCTCACCGACGGCGGCCCCCGTCTCTTCGACCTCGTCCGCGCCCGCTCGCAGGGCGAGGGAACGGTCCTCGAGGCGTTCCGCGACGGCCGCCGCCTCGCGACCGTCCGGCGCCCGCCGGGGCAGCTCGGGCTCGAGGCGTTCGGCGCCACGAACGACCGGGAGGTGATCGCATGGGACGGACCGTCCCGACCTATCGTCAGGCGCTCGAGGAGCGGATGAAGCGCTGGGACGCCTTCGGGCGTCTCCTGACGAGCCCGGAAGAGCGCGAGGCGTTCCGTTCGCTCGTCACCGCCGCGCGCCGGTACGCCGCCCAGGCGACGTACGTCGGGAGCCCCGACCTCCTCGAGTCGATCGTGCTCGCGATCCTCCTCGACCTCGCGGTCCGGATGCCGAAGCCCGACGGGTCCGGCACGTCCCCCGCCCGGCACCCCTCATAGCCCTCCGGGAGGGGGCGTGCCGGACGGCTGGATCCTCGACGCGACCGAGGCGCCGGACGGCGCCCACCTCCACCTCTGGGTGAAGGACGAGCGGACCCGGCGCGTCGCCCCGGTCGCCGTCCCGTACCGTCCGGCGTTCCTCGTCGACGGCCCGCGGCGGCTCCTCGAGGAGCTCGCCCACGACCTCGACGACGACCCGGAGATCGCCGGCCTCGCTTGGCGGAAGGAGGTGACGACGTTCTACGAGACGAAGCCGCGGCGCGTCCTCGCGGTCACGGCGACGCGGAACGACGCCCGCCGGCGGCTCGCGGGCGCGATCGACCGCCGCGGGGAGTACCGGAAGTTCCTGCTGTACGACGTCGACATGACGCCGGGCCAGATGTACCACCTCGCCCACGGGACGTACCCGTTCGCCCCGGTCGACCGGGACTCCGGCCGGTTCGTCGCGACGATGCCGGCGGAGGCGACCGACGTGCCGCCGCCGCCGCTCGTGGTCGCCCCGTTCGCGGTCGAGCTCGCCGGCCACCGCCGCGGCGCCGTCGTCCCCCCCGACCCACGCCTCGCGGCCGTCCGCCTCGGCGACGCGCGGATCGAAGGGGAGGAGCCGGAGCTCCTCCACGCGCTCGCGAACGAGCTCGACCGGCTCGACCCGGACGTCCTGCTCTCCGACGACGGGGACGGGTTCGACCTCCCGTGGCTGTACGAGCGCGCGCGGGCGAACGGGCGCACGCCGCGGACGTTCTCGCTCGGGCGGCTCCCCGCGCCGCTCGTCGCGATGAGCGGGGCGCGGACGTTCGTCAGCTACGGGCGGATCTACCACCGCCCGGCCGCGTTCCCGCTCCCCGGCCGCTTCCACGTCGACCGGGAGAGCTCGTTCGTCTACGACGACGCCGGGATCGACGGGCTCGTCGACGCGGCGCGCCTCTCGCGGATCTCGCTGCAGACCGTCGCGCGCCAGTCGCCGGGGACGGCGTTCACCGCGATGGAGATCGCGCAGGCGCTGCGCCTCGGCGTCCACGTGCCGTGGAAGAAGAACCGGCCGGAGTCGTTCAAGTCGGCCCGCCGGCTCGTCGACGCCGACCGCGGCGGGGTGATCCTCGTGCCGCCCCCCGGCGTCTTCGACCTCGTCGACGAGTTCGACTTCGCGAGCCTGTACCCGCACATCATGGTCCGGCACAACCTCTCGGCCGAGACGCTCGAGTGCGCCTGCTGCCCGGACAGCCCCGAGCGCGCCCCGGGGCTCGGCTACCGGTCGTGCCAGAAGCGCGTCGGGCTGATCCCCCGGACGCTCGGACCGCTCCTCGCCCGCCGGCTCGCCTGGAAGCGGGACGCCGCGCGCTCTGACCTCCCCGAGGTCGAGCGCCGGAAGGCGTCGCAGCGGGCGAAGATGCTGAAGTGGGTGCTCGTGACCGCCTTCGGCTACCAGGGGTACCGGAACGCGCGGTTCGGCCGGATCGAGTGCCACGAGGCGATCAACGCCTACGCGCGCGACCTGATCGCCCGGCTCGTCCCCGTCGCCGAGGCCGCCGGCTACCGGGTCCGCCACGGCCTCGTCGATTCGCTCTGGCTGACGCCGGTGGACCGGCAGCACCCGCCGGACGGGCCGGCGTTCGCGGACTCGGTGAGCCGGGAGTTCCACCTGCCGCTGAACTACGAGGGCCGGTACCGGTGGATCGTCTTCCTCCCGACGGTCGAGGGCGACGTCGGGGTGCCGAACCGGTACTACGGCCGCTACGAATCCGGCGAGTTCAAGCTCCGCGGCATCGGGCTGCGGCGGCACGACACCCCCGAGCTCGTCCGGCGGTTCGAGACCGAGCTCCTCGCGATGCTCGGCCGCGCCCAGTCGGCCGACGAGGTCCGCGCGCTCGCCCCGCGCCTCCTCGCTCGGGCCGACGCCTTCGCCGAGGCGGTCCGGACCGGGACGTGGCCGCGCGAGGAGCTCCTGATCGCCCACCGGGTCGCGCGCCGGGCGGAGGAGTTCGTCGCGTTCACCGACACGACGGCGGCGCTCCGCCAGCTGAAGGACGCCGGCGTCGAGCGCGGCCCGGGGGAGACGGTCCGCTACCTCATCGCCGACCGGCGCTCGCGCTCCTGGCGGGACCGGGTCCGCGTGGCCGAGCGGATTGAGGGCGACGAGCGGTACGATTCGGACGCCTACCTCGAGCTCCTCGCACGCTCGGCGGAGACGCTGCTCGTCCCGCTCGGGATCGACCGCGCCCTCCTCGCCGAACGCTGGCAGCTCCCCGAGGCGCCGGCCCGGGACCGGTACCGGTCGGTCGAGTCCGGCGCCCAAAGTCGGCTCGGCGACACGTCGGCCCGGCCCCCTCGCCCTAAAGAACGACCGCGCGTTCGGACCGCTTCGTGGGAACACGGGCGCGACGCCCGAAAAACGTCGCTGAGCCGTTGGGTGCGGGAGAACGCGCGGGCCTCGAGGCCCGTCTCGCCCAGCTGAAGGCGATCTCGGAGAACCCGGCGACGCCGGGCGCTTTCGATACGACCGCGCTCGCGCTCGGCGACTCCGACGCGCGGATCCGCCGGGCGGCCGCCTGGACGCTCGGCGCGCTCCGGGACGTCCGGGGCCGCGTGCTCCTCGAGGCGGCGCTCCGCGACCCGGACGCGCCGGTCCGCGGGACCGCGGCGGAGTCGCTCGGCGCCCTCTCGCTGCCGAGGAGCCGGGAACCGCTCGAGGCGGCGCTCCGCGACCCGGAGCCGCGGGTCCGGTCGCAGGCGTGCTGGGCGCTCTGGGGGATCCACGACCCGGCGTCGCGCGTCGCCCTCGCTCCGCTCCTCCACGACCCCGACCCGTCGGTCCGGTGGAGCGCGGTCTCCGCGATCGGCCGGTACCCGACCGACGCGGCGTTCCCGGCCCTCGCTGGCGCCCTCCAAGACGCCCACGACCGCGTTCGCCGCGAGGCGATCCTCGCCCTCGGCCGGCTCGACGACCCGACGATCCCCTCGCTCGTCCGACCGTTCCTCTCCGACCCCGCGCGCCGCGTCCGGGTCGCGGCGGCCGTGACCCTCGGCCGGCGGAAAGACCGCGCGAGCGTCCCCGCCCTCCTGGAACGGCTGACGCGCGACGAGTCGTGGGTGCTCCCCGGCGTCCTCGTCGCCCTCGGGCGGATCGGCGACCCGTCCGTCGCCCCCCAGCTCGTCGGGGCGGCCGGCCGCGCGGAGGCGTGGGTCCGCGTCTGCGCGATCCATGCGCTCGGGCTCCTCGCCGTCCCCGAAGCGCTCCCGGTCGCCCGCCAGGCGCTCACCGACCCGGCGTGGGCGGTTCGAGGCGCTGCGGCCGACTGCCTCGCCCGCGTCGGCGGTCCCGACGACCTGAACCGCCTCCTCGAACGGCTCGAAGACGATCATCCGTGGCCCCGCCGGGGCGCGCTCCACGCGATC
>DASYOF010000110.1:0-4906 GCA_036007995.1 Thermoplasmata archaeon | reverse complement strand
CGATCGGCGGCAAGCCGAACGGCGGCTACCTGCTCGGGATGCTCGGGAGGGCCGCGGCACTCGTCAGCCCTCACCCGGATGTCGTCGCCGCCAGCGCTTACTACCTCAACGCACCCGATCCCGGTCCGGTGGTGATCGAGGCCGAGGTCCTGCGCCACGGGCGCACGGCGAGCCAGGTCAGGGCTCGGATGAGCCAGGACGGCCAGGGTTGCGTAGAGAGCCTGATGCTCACGAGTCGGCTCGATCCGACCGCCGCTCCGTACTGGGACGCAGGCGTCCCGGCGGCGACCGGCGCGGACTACGAAGCCGCTCCCCGGCTGGTGCCTCGACTTCCCAGCGGCCTCCGTGTGGCGATCACGGACCACATCGAGGTCCGCCTCGATCCTGAGACGAGCGGCTTCACGAGGGGAGAGCCCGGTGGCCGCGGGGAGCTCCGAGGATGGCTGGCGCTGCCGGGAGAGGAGGACTTTGACCCAGCGTCGCTCCTGTTTGCGGTCGATGCGTTCCCCCCGGGAACGTTCGAGGTCGAGTTCTCAGGGTGGGTGCCGACGCTCGAGCTCACGGTCTACGTACGCGCACTCCCCGCCCCTGGACCCGTGCGGATCCGCCAGCGCGCCGAACTGATCGACGCGCGCCGCGTCGACGAGTCGTGTCACGTGTGGGATCGGACCGGGCGCCTCGTGGCTCAGGGACGTCAGCTCGCCGGGATCCGCCTCGGGTAGGCGGTACCGCGGTCAGGCGTCGCCGAGCGCGTCGGAAAGGTCCGCGGCGAGGTCGTCCGGGTCCTCGATCCCGCAGCTCAGCCGGACGAGCCCGTCGGTCACGCCATGCGCCTCGCGTTCCGCCTTCGGGACCGACGCGTGGGTCATCGTCGCCGGGTGGTCGACCAGCGACTCCACACCCCCGAGACTTTCGGCGAGGGTGAAGACCCGGAGCCGGCGGAGGAACTTCCGCACGGCGGGCATCCCGCCGCGCAGTTCGACCGAGAGCATGCCGCCGTACCCGGTCATCTGGCGGGCCGCGAGCCGGTGCTGCGGGTGGGAGTCGAGCCCGGGGTACAGGACCCGCTTGACCTTCGAGGAACCCGAGAGCACGTCGGAGACCCCGCGGGCGCTTTCGCCATGCGCCCGCATCCGGACCCCCAGCGTATGGAGCCCGCGCAACACGAGGAACGAGTCGAACGGGCTCGGCACGGCGCCGACGGCGTTCTGCAGCCACCGGAGCCGCTCGCCTTGCGCCTTCCGACGGGCGATGAGGGCGCCCCCGATGATGTCGGAGTGGCCCCCGAGGTATTTCGTCGTGGAATGCAGGACGACATCGGCTCCGAGGGTCAGCGGACGCTGGAGCGCGGGGGTCGCGAACGTGTTGTCGACCACAAACGTGGCGCGCCGCGCGTGGGCGAGCTTCGCGAGCGCCGCCAGGTCCACGACCCGCATCAGCGGGTTCGTCGGGGATTCTCCGTACACCATCGCCGGCGCGGGGGCGGCCTCGATGGCGGCCCGGACCGACGCGAGGTCGGTGAAGTCGACGTAGTCGGTCCGAAGGCCGAACATCCGCCGGTGATGGTCGAAGAGCCGCCACGTTCCGCCGTAGAGGTCGGTATCGGCCACGACACGGGCCCCCGACGGGACCCCTTCGAGGAGGGTCGCGAGCGCGCCGAGACCGCTCGAGAAGGCGAGCCCGACCGACCCTTCTTCGAGGGCCGCCAGGGCGGACTCGAGGACGGTCCTCGTCGGATTCGCCGAGCGACCGTACACGTACCCCTTGTTCCGGTTCGGGGCGGACTGGGCGAACGTGCTCGACAGGTAGATCGGAACGTTGACCGCGCCGGTCAGCGGGTCGGGCGGCTGGGCCGCGTGAATCAGCTTCGTGTCAAACCGCATGGTCCTCCGAGTGCGAGAGGAAGCTGAACAGGTCGCGCCGGGTCAAGAGTCCGATTGGGCGTTCCCCCGGCGTTTCCCGGACGAGGACCGCGCGCGACTCCTTGAGGCGGACCAGGAGCTCGCCGAGCGGCGCATCCCCGGCGACCTCGGGGAACGGCGGTCCGACGACCGCGGAGACGGTCCGCTCGAGGACGGTCTCGTCCGCGAGCGCGCGGCGGAGGATCTCCTCTTCCGTCACACTGCCGACGTTCTCGTTTCCCGCGAGTACCGGGAGTTCCGAGACGTCGTGACGGCGGAGCAGCTCGAGCGCGTCCTTCACGAGGGTCGTCGTGTCGACGCTGATTAGCGCCGGGACGCCCGATTTGGCCCGGACGAGGTCCTCCGCGCGACCCCGGTCGTCGAGGAGCCCCTTCTCGCGCATCCATTCGTCGGAGTAGAACTTCGAAAGGTATCGGTCGCCCGAGTCGGGCAACAGCACGACCACGGTCGAGCCTTCCGGGATCGGGCGCGCCGAGAGCCAGCGAAGCGCGCCGGCGACCGCCGCCCCGGAGGAGCCCCCGACGAACAGCCCCTCCTCGCAGGCGAGCCGGCGCGCGTGGGAGAACGATTCCCGATCGTCCACGTCGACGAACTCGTCGAGGTACTGGTAGTGCACGGTCTTCGGGATCATGTCTTCCCCGATCCCCTCCACGAGGTACGGTGTGGCGCGCGTGAGCTCGTGAGTCCGGAAGTACGGCCCGAGGACCGACCCCTTCGGGTCGACCGCGACGATGCGGACCGTCGGACGGTGCTCTTTGAAGTACCGGCCGATCCCACTGATGGTGCCCCCCGTACCGATCGTCGCGACCACGGCGGCGAGCTTCTCGCCTCCCTGCCGGTCGATCTCGGGTGCGGTGCTCCGGTAGTGGGCTTCCGGGTTGCCCGCGTTCTCGTACTGGTTCGGGTAGTACGCCCCCGGGATCTCCTTCGCGAGCCGCCGGGCGACCGAGTAGTGGCTCATCGGATGGTCGGGCGGGAGCTGGCTTGGGGTGACCACGACCCGCGCCCCGTAGGCGCGGAGCAATCGGATCTTCTCGGCGCTCATCTTGTCGGGAAGCACGAACACCGCGCGATACCCCCGCACCGCCGCCACGAGCGCGAGGCCGACACCGGTGTTGCCGCTGGTCGCCTCGACGATCGTGCCGCCGGGTTTCAGGAGGCCTTTCGCCTCGGCGTCGTCGATCATGCGGGAGCCGATCCGGTCCTTGACCGACCCGCCGGGGTTGAGGTACTCGAGCTTCGCCAGGATCCGGTACGGCAGGTCCTTCCCGACGCGGTGCAGGGGGAGGACGGGCGTCTCGCCGATCAGGTCGAGGATGGTCGAGGGGGACGACCGTCCGGTCACGCCGGGGCATGGGTACGTGCGAATAACAGGTGGCATGAACTGGCCGAACCGTTAGATTAAAAGAATCGGGACGCTCCCCGTCCTTCCCCACTGGTGCGATGATCGGGTCTCTCGAGGCTGAGGTGTTGCGGGCTCTCCGGGAGCTCGAGGAGGCCCCGGCCCGGACCGTTCAGGACCGGTTGAAGGTCCGCGGCGTCCGCGTGGCGTACACGACGGTTGCCACCAGCTTGAGCCGGTTGTTCGAGAAGGGCCTCGTACGCCGGCGGCGCCAGACGTGCCAGGGCGGCGAGCGCTACCTGTACCGGAGCACGAACTTTGAGCAGAAGTACCTCCGGGACGTCCTCCGCGGCGTCGTCACGCTGTTCGGACCGTCCGGGGTCGTCCACCTCAACCAGGAACTCTCCCGGCTGCGGCCGGGCGAGGAACGCGAGCTGCGCCGGCGCCTCAAATTATAACCCCCCAGCACGTTCGGGACTCCCCGGATGGCGTCGCCACTCATTGTGGCCTTGTACGTCCCGGTGGCCGTCTGGGTCGCCACGGGCGTCGGGCTGCTGTACGCGTTCCGGCGGTCGGCCCCCCCGGTCGTCCTCCGACTGGCGGCGACGTTCCTCGCCCTTTGGGCGCTCCTCGCGACCACCACGCTCGTCTGGGTGCTGACCCACGGCGGCTGGTCCGCCGTCGTCGGGCTGTTCCAGCACCCGTCGGCGATGTTCGCGCTCTCCGCGGCCCCGCTCTGGCTGGAAGGCGCCGTCGGCGCGTTCCTGGTGTTCGCGGTCGCCTTCCTCCTCAACCAGGTCGTCGGCCGGGGGTTCCTCCACCTGTTGCACCCCGTGGAGCGCCCCTGGCCCGAGCGGCTTCCCTGGCCGGCGGACGCCACCACGTTCTACGTCTTCCCGTCCGAGCGTCCCGAGGCGTTCTCGTTCACCCTGCTCGAGTTCCGGGCCGGCCGCCGGGGCGTGCACCGACGAGAGGTGATCCTGATGTCGAGCGGCCTCGAGAGCCGACTCGAACCGGCGGAGGTCGAGGCGGTCGTGGCGCACGAGCTCGGCCACATCCGAGGGCTGGACAGCCGGTACCTGACGTTCCTGCGGACCCTCTCGCGGATGATGCGGTGGGACCCGCTCCTCGCGTACCTCGCGTATTCCCTGACCCGCCGCGAGGAGTTCC
The DNA here is from genome assembly GCA_036007995.1 of Thermoplasmata archaeon. GTDB lineage: Archaea > Thermoplasmatota > Thermoplasmata > Lutacidiplasmatales > UBA184 > Lutacidiplasma. The sequence continues at coordinate 472 of DASYOF010000110.1, read as the reverse complement.
AGGCCGACGAGGTGGCGGCTCGCCTCACTCGCCAGCCGCTCGCGCTCGCCCGGGCGCTCTACAAGGCGATGGCCTCGCCCGGGCCGGCCGGACCGCTCCCGGGCGACGGGTTCCTCGGCGGCGCCGGAACGCGGGGCCGCCGCGAGGCGCTCGAGCGGATCGACCGTCTCGTCGCGATGGCCGAGTCGGCCGGGTTCGAGGAGCGCGCGGTTGCGTAGCGGCCGACGTCTCGGCCCGATCCTGCTCGCCATTCTCCTCGTCGCGACCGCGAGCGTACCAGTCGCGAGGGGAGCGCCGCCCGAGCTCGCGCCGTCGCTGTACGGACGGTTCTTGACGAACCTCTCGATGCCCACCCTCGCGCCGGGATCGTCGGGTTCGGTTGGATTTTCTCTCAGCGACCCGTTGACCGTCGCGATCTCCGGGATCACGCTCGTGTTCGAGGTCTACGCGTTCAACGCCTACCCGGGCAACG
>DASYOF010000109.1:0-8592 GCA_036007995.1 Thermoplasmata archaeon | reverse complement strand
GACACCGGCCACGACCGCGCTCAGGTGGACCGTCAGCGGCGTGTCGCCGATCAACCCGCCCGCGATGGACGCCCGGACCGCCGGCGTGAAGTTCCAGGTCTGGTTCGACTGGTACGACGTTCCCTCCACCGTGTTCCCGCTGAACAACAGTACCGAGCCCGCCGGCCCGCCTCCCGCGATCTCGCCGTCCCAGAGCGGGCCCGGATTCCAGGGCAACGACTCCTGGCTCCAGGCGTCACCGCGGTACACCCACGTCTCGTTGGACAGCCGGCAGCTTCCCCCGTCCCATCCGCCGTAGAGGAGCACCCCGCCGATGGCGGGGTCGTCGGCCATCATCCGGGACCCGGCTCCGACCGGGGGACTGGTCCCGACGCTCGCGGAGAGGTTGACGTAGGTCCCGTTGAGGTAGGTCCAGGTGTTGCCCGGTTGGGTGCAGTTCGCACCGCCCGAGGCCGAGCCGCCGTACATGAGGACGTAGCCGTCTTCGGAATCGTACACGGCGTAGGAGACCTCGTGCGGATCGGGCGGGGCGCCGGTGACGTGGGCCGTGATGTTCGTCCAGACTCCGGCGTGATAGGTCCAGGTGAAGTTGTACTGGTTCGGCGCGCCGACCATGATGCTGTACCCCCCGTAGAGCCAGACGTAGCCGTCCGCGGGGTCGTAGACGGTGCGGCCCGTCGTGATGGGGGGTGGGGCCACCGACGTGACGATCTGGGTCCAGGCGGTCCCGTTGAACGACCAGGTGTCGTTGAAGTCGGTCGCCGGGTTGCGGCCGCCGAACAGGAGCGCGTAGCCGTCGGCGGCGTCCCAGACGAACGACTCGTACCACCGGGCCGGGGGGGACACGGAGAGCGACGGGGAGAGGTCCGTCCACGTGCCGTGGGAGAACACCCAGGTCGATCCGAGGGCGCTCCCGCCGCTCGCGCCTCCGAACAACACGTATTCCCCGGCCGCCGGGTCGTAGATCATGTCGCCCGACTGGGCGGTCGGAGGTGTCGAATTGGTCGGGACCTGGGTCCAATTGCCAAGGACCGGCTGGAACGCCGGGGCCACGGGAGGCGAGCGGATGGCCGCGGGTAGCGGCGGCCCCGGCGTCGTCGCGGTGGGAACCGGGACGGAGGCGCCGACGTTCGCACGAGTTCCGGAGCCGAGCGCTCCCGCCGGAGCCGCGAGGAGGGCGACCAACAGGCCGCACCCCACGACGATCCAAACTCGGGGAGTTCCGGTCGAGTTCGGCGCACCACGCACGACGGGGGACGACATCGCGACCAAGTGGTGGTCCGCCCGTAGATAAGCCTCAGTCGCACCCATGCGCGCATATGCCGAGCGGGCGGGCCGAGGGGCCGGTTCCCGTCCCGGCCTGCGTCGTGTTTCGTCGGAATCGCCGTCGGTCGGGGTCCCCTAAGGCATATGCGAGCATGCTTGCGCCGAATGTATTTTTGAACCCCCGCCGACGTCCGAGCCATGCGCGACTCGAAGCGCCGCAGCGTCCGTCGTCGACCTCCGCCGACCCGCCCGAACCCGTCGTCCTCCCCGCGAACCGGGGAGGCGCGCCGGCTTTCGCTCGTCGTGGCCATGGCCGTGCTCGCCCTCCTTCCGGTCGGCATGATCGTGGGGACCGCGGCCGCGGGCGACGTCCCCAGAACTCACGGCCCGGCGAGCCCGGCCGGTCCCACCGCGGCTCCTTCGCCGGCCTCGGCGCTGCAATGGCACCAGCTGACCCACCTGCCGACCGCGCCTTCGGCCCGGGACCGGTTCGGCATGGCGTATGACCCGGTACTGAACGAGACGGTCCTGTTCGGCGGCTACAACCCGGGTTCGTCGGCGGTCATCTTCGGGGACACCTGGGCGTTCCGCCACGGGGGCTGGCATCAGCTCGCTCCCTCGAGCTCCCCCGCGCCCCGCTCGGGCTTCGTTCTGACGTACGACCCCGCGCGGCACGGGATCGTCCTCTTCGGCGGGGAGGACTTCTCGGTCCACTACGGCGACACGTGGCTGTTCAACGGGACCGGCTGGCACCAGCTGAGCTTCGCGCACAACCCGCTCGCGCGGTCGCAGTACGCAATGGTCTACGATGGCTCGGCCCACGCGGTCGTGCTCTTTGGGGGGAGCGACGGAACTCGAGACCTGAGCGACACCTGGGAGCTCAACAGCTCCGGATGGCACCGGATCCTCGGCGCTCCGCACCCGGCGGGGCGTCAGTTCTCCGAAATGGCGTACGACCCGTCGGACCACGAGGCGGTCCTCACCGGGGGGTTGAACGCGACCGTCGGAGCCGAGCACGGAACCTGGGCGTTCTCCGGCGGCCACTGGACGAAGCTCGCCGTCAGTCCGAACCCGCCGTCCGAAGTCCAATCGCTCGCGACCACCCTCCCGGGCGGCGGCGCGCTGTACTTCGGTGGCCAGTCGAGCGGGGGGACGACGTTGACGAACGCCACGTGGGTGTTCTCCCACGGGAGCTGGACCCACACGTACTACGCGTCGGCCCCGGGGGCCCGGAAGGCGGGCGGGCTCGCCTACGACAGCGGGGGGCACTTCTCGCTGATGTTCGGCGGAGCGGCCACCAACGTCTGGCTCGGCGACACGTGGGAGCTGTACTGACGGGAGTCCGGGCTCGGCCTCCACGCCAACCCTTTCCCCCCCGCGCGGCCCGCCGGTAGGGCCACCGGGCCCGGCCCAGTGCCGACCGTCGCCTGACGGGACCGCCGTCGCCGGCGGCTCACGGGCCCTCCTCGTTCGCGGGGTCGCTCCCGGCCCGTCGCATGCCGCGCCGCATCGCGGGCGGGTGGTGGCCGAGCGGACGCTCTTCCCCATCCCACACGAACCCGTGCCGCTCGTAGAGGTGGATCGCGGCCACCTGCGTCGGATTCACGTCGAGCCGCACGGGCTTCTCCGCCGGATGGTCGTGGCACCACGCGAGCACGACCGCCAACAGCGCCTCGCCGGTGCCTTCTCCCCGCCTCGTCGGGGCGACCCACATCCCCCAGAGGAAACGCGATCCCTCGTGCGTGAACGCACCGACCATCCCGTGCGGGGGACGTCCGTTCGATTCGGCCACGAAGATCGCGCTCGAGTCGCTCGACGCGCCGCTTCGCGCGCGCTCGTCCCAGAGGGCGTCCGGGTGCGCCTCTTCCTGCTCGAGGGTGCTCGCGAAGGCGAGCGGGTCGGACGCGACCGCCGACCTCCGGAGGGCGCGGAGCACCGAACCTTCCTCGGCCCGGATCCTCCGGACGGTCGAGCTCTCGGAGGGCGCCATGACCGCGGCGGAGCGGCGTCGCCCGTTTACGTTCGCGGTCGGGGCGAACTGTCGGCGTCGAGAGGGCCGGTCGTCAGACCGACTCCTCGATCTCGCCGACCCGTAGGGGCCCGGCCAGCTGGTCGGCGACCTCGCCGAGCGTCTCCAGGTGGAGGTCGACGTCCCGGTCGGTGTGGACGACGCTCACGGTCCACTGCTCGTCCGGACCCGTCCCGCTCGGGATGACGCCCTTGTTCAGGCAGAGGTAGTAGTACAGCATCGAGCGCTCGCCATCGACCGTCAGGAACGAGCGCCAGTCCCGGACCTTGTGGTCGGAGAAGAAGACGGTCCCCGAGACGCCGTCGGCCGCGACGTACCCCGGGACCTTGTGGTCGTGCATCGTCTCCTCGTAGCCCTTCGCGAGCCGGGCGTTGAGGCGCGCCGCGTGGGCGAGGTTGTCGTCGGTGATGACGTGGTCGAGCGTGGCGAGGCAGCACGCCATCGAGATCGGGTTCGAGTTGAACGTCCCGGCGTGGGCGATCTTCCGGGGGCCGACCTGGTCGAGGAGGCCGGTCCGGGTCGCGATCGCCGAGAGCGGGGCGCCGCAGGCGATCGACTTGCCGAGCAGCATCATGTCCGGTCGGACGCCCATCCGGCCGGCGCCGCCGTGCGGGTACTTCGCCCCCGTCTTGATCTCGTCGAAAACGAGGAGCGCCCCGAGCTCGTCGGCAAGTTCCCGGAGCCCGTTGAGAAACCCGTCCTCCGGCATGACGAACCCCATGTTCATCGGGATCGGCTCGACGAGGATCGCCGCCACGTCCTCCGCGTGCTCGCGGCAGATCGCGCGGGTCGACTCGAGGTCGTTGAACGGGGCGACGCGGGTCCGCTCCGCCACCTCCGGGAGGATCCCCGGTCCCGCGGGGGACGACCGGGGGCGGTCGGCCGGTCCGGCCGCTTCGGGCCGGGGCTTGACCCCGACGAGGAGGGTGTCGTGCGAGCCGTGGTAGCCGCCCTCGAACTTCACGATGTACCGGTGGCCGGTGACCGCGCGCGCGATCCGCATGCCGTGGTGGGTCGCCTCGAGGCCGGTCGAGCTGAACCGGACCTGGCCCATCCCGAAGCGGCGGCAGATCCGCTCGGCGACCTCGGGGGTCTTCTCCCATTCGTAGCCGTAGAGGCTCCCCCGCTCGAGCTGCTGGCTCAGCGCCTCGACGATCTTCGGGTGGGCGTGGCCGCTCGCGAGCCCGCCGAACCCCATGTTGAAATCGAGGTACTCCGAGCCGTCCGCGTCCCAGAGCGAGACCCGGCTCGCCCGGTGGACGTAGAACGGGTACGGGTCGACGAACCGGTAGTTCGAGTGGACCCCGAGCGGGGTCCAGACCTTCGCGTGGTTCCAGAGCGCGGCGGATTTCGGGGTCCGGCGCTCGTACTCCTTCAGCGCTTCCGCGAGGATCGGGTCGACCGGCGGCGACGCCGATGGGTGGCTCAACGACGCGTGCATCGGACCGGAGCGGCGGACCCGCCCGTCCTACATTACTCCTCGGCGGTGCGACGGACGCGAGTTATACGTCGACCGCCCGGTCCGCGACCGCGAGGGCCCGGTCGAGGGCCTCGACGCCCCGGTCGATCTCCGCGCGCGTCACGATGAGCGGCGGGGCGATCACGAGGTGGGAGACCCACGGCATCACGTAGACGCCGTCGGCGAGCATCGCCTGCGCGACCTGGTCGACCACGAGCGGGCGGCCCGCGAGCTTGTCGTCCGGGGTATTGAACGGCGCCCGGGTCGTCCGGTTCCGCACGAGCTCGACCGCGGCGAATAGGCCGAGCCCGCGGACGTCACCGACCGACGGGTGGCGGGCCTCGAGTTCCTGCAGTCGACGGAGCAGATACGCGCCGTCGACCGCGGACTTCTCGAGGAGGCCGAGGCGCCGGTACTCGCCGATCGCCACGACCGCCGGGGCCAGGGTGAGCGGGTGCGCCTCGTACGTGTGCCCGTGGGGAAAGTACCGGTCCCGGAACGTATCCTAGAGCGGAGCGGTCGTCGCCGTGACCCCGAGCGGCACGTACGCTCCCGTGACCCCTTTCGCCGTCGTGAGGATGTCCGGCACGACCCCCCAGTGGTCGACCCCGAACCACCGACCGGTCCGCCCCCACGCCGTCATCACCTCGTCGGCGATCAGGAGCACGTCGTGGGCTTTCGTGATCGCCCGGATCCTCGGGAGATACTCCGGGACCGGCACGATCACCCCGTTGGTGCCCACCACCGGTTCGACGATCATCGCGGCGACGTCCCCCTCGTGGTCGAGCTGGTAGTCGACGTACTCCGCACACGCGACCCCGCACGACGGGTACGTCAGGCCGAACGGGCACCGGTAGCAGTAGCAGTCCGGGGCGAACACCGTGCCCGGTACCTTTTGCTGGGGTTCGGAGGCTCGCCGACGGAGGTCCCCGGTCACCGAGATCGAGGCCGCGGTCGCCCCGTGGTACGACCGATACCGGGAGACGACCTTCGTCCGGCCCGTGGCCACCCGCGCGATCTTGAGCGCCGCCTCGTTCGCCTCGGTCCCGGAAGTGGAGAAGAACAGTCGGTCGACCCCCGTCGGGAGGAGTTCCCGGAGCGCTTCCGACAGCGCCGCCCGCGCGGGGGTGGCGAACCCCGGGGCCGCGTAGGGGAGCTCGCGCGCCTGCTGGCCGATCGACTCCTGCACCGCCCGGTTCGAGTGGCCGAGGTTCGTCGCCACGAGCTGGCTCGAGAAGTCGAGGATCGCCCGTCCGTCGTCCAGCCAGAACGTCGAGTCCTCGGCGTGGGTCACGACGAGCGGTGCCCAGCCGCCCTGGCGTCGCCACGTAACGTAGTTCGACCCCCGGACCTCGGGAGCGACGTGCTCCGGGTCCACGCGACCGCTCCCCCGGCGCGCCTAGAGGCTCGTCGCCAGGGCACGGACCGGCGCGCCGGCCCCCTTCAGGAACGGCCCGCCGTGGTAGGTCAGGAGGCTCTCGATCGGCAGGCGAGCGACGTGCCGGGCGGAGATGATCGCGCAGGAGCTGTCGTGGGTGTACTCCTTCGGGGTCAGGGAGAGCTTTCCCCCGAGGCCGAAGAACAGGTCGCCGGAAAACAGGATCTTTCGCTCCGGGTGGTAGTACGCGGTGTGGCCCGGCGTGTGGCCGGGGGTGTGGTACGCCACCAGTCCACCGGCGGCGTCGACCGTGTCCCCGTCCTTCAGGCGCTCGGAGACGTCGAACGGTTCCGCGGGCGGGGTTCCCGGGCCGGTGTACGGCGGGTCGCAGAGGATGTACGCCGCCTCGAGCCAATGGGCGAACGACTTCGCGTGGGTCAGCTTCGCGACCGCCTTGAGGGAGCCGGTGTGGTCTCGGTGCAGGTGGGTCAGGAGGATCTTCGACACGAGGCTCGGCGCGATATCGTGCTGCTTGAGGTACTCGGCGATGACGTGCTCGGTGCCGGGAAGCCCGGTATCGATCAACGTCCAGGTCGTGCCGGGGTCCTTCACCAGATAGAGGTGGAAGGAGAATTCCGGCGACGAGCCGACTCCATCGATCTGGTGGACGCCCGGTAGGATCTCGGTCATCGGAAGCCCTCGGGGGCGGCCAATGGGACCGTCGATATAGGGACTTTGGCGGCGCGTCGCCGAACCCGACCCGACTACGGCCGCGACGACCGTGGCGACCGGCGAGCGGACTCGAACGCGAGGAACTCGTTGCCGTCCGGGTCGGCGAACCGGACCGTCCGCCCGCCCCACGGTTCGCGCTGGGGTGGGGCGGCGAGGTGCGTCCCCGCGTGCTCGAGCCGGAGCGCGAGCGCGTTCACGCTGTCGGTCTCGAAGACGATCCCGGTCCGGGTGCCCATCCGGGCGAGCGCTTCCGAATAGTACGGCTCGCCCCATTCGCGGCGGGGCACCGTGAGCGAGAGGGCGACCACCCCTTTTCCGAGCGACAGCTCGACGAACCCGGTCTCGTCGTCCTCCGCGCGAACCTCCAGCCCGAGCACCCCCTTGTACCACGCTAGGGAGGAGGCCCGATCCCGGACCACGACCGTCACCCGTTCGAGCCGGGTCAGTCGACCGGACCCGCGGGCCGGCGGCGGCTCGAGGTTGACGCCCTTTCCGATGAACTCGGGGTTCCACACGATCAGTTCGTAGGCGACCCCGGACAGCTTCCGGAACGGGTCCGTCCGGACCACCCGCTCCGCCTCCGCGCGGTCCCGGGCTCGGAAAATCAGCAGGTCGCCCGGGGGGTCGGTCAATCGCCCGCGGGCGACCAGTCGCCCCGACGTGTCCAGGGCCGAGGCGAACGTCCGGACGTCCCGTCCGGTCGGCAGGTCATCGCGGTCGGCGTCCCCCCAGCGGACGAACCGCGCGTAGAGCCGCTTCGGCTTCGGACCCGGACGACCCGATTCTGCCATTCGGTGGTGTCCGGCCACCGGCGGACGTCGTCACAATTGTACGAGAGTTATTAAATAGACAATACCCCAACTTGCCGCCCATGCGTCGTGGTGTCGCCCTAGCGATTGCCCTAGTCGCCCTGCTGATCGCGTCCTCGCTCCTGGTCGTCCCGGCCGCCGTCCGGGCGGCCGCCCCCGCGGCCGCCCGCCCGGCCGCGTCCGACACCATCGTTTCGACGACGACCTACGGCTCGACGGACACCAATTATTACACCCACCTAGGCTCCAACGACGTCTTCTTCTATGCCACGGATTCGGTCGATGCGACGGCGACCGTCGCGATCAATGACTACAACGCGACCCGGGACGGATTGACCAACCCGGTCGCCACCGTCACGGCGCATTTCACCGCGGGCGTTAACGCGAGTTACCAGTCGGGTGTCTTCCTGACCATCCCCCTCTCCGTCGTGCTCCCGGGAACCTGGAACATTACGATCGACGGGGCCACGGCCGGCTTCGCCTTCTGGAACTTCAGCGTCAGCACCTACTGGGTCGAGACCGACTCCAGCACTGGCCTCGCCCTCCCCGGCCACACCGTCACCATGTACTACGACGTCCTCAGCGAGGTGAACGACGCACCGTACGCCCACACCGAGAAGTTGTGGGCTACCGGCGAGTACTGGTCCAACCAGTCGACGTGGGTCCCGATCCCGGGCCTGCCGGCGTACCTTACGGGCATCCAGTCCGGGACGTACAACTACACCCTCCCGCTCAACGCGAGCCCGACCGGACCGTACGGAACCGGATACTCCTACGTCGACTTCTACGCGAACACGACAGGGACCTCCGTCTGGTACGAGTGGAACAGCGTCGACGTTTACACCGGGGAGCTTCTCGCCCCCGCGGTCGTTCTGGCGACCTGCCCGAGCTCCGGCTGCTACACGAACACGTTCGCCGC
>DASYOF010000108.1:0-1610 GCA_036007995.1 Thermoplasmata archaeon | reverse complement strand
TGGTCGTCGCCGTCGGGCAGGCGGGGGCCGCGAGCAGGGCCACCGCCTCTTTCCCGACGAGCGGCGCGCGCTCGGCGAGACCGAGGTGCTCGATGAACTCGTAGCCCGCCTGCCCATAATCGCCGCCGAACGAATTCGGTCCGGACCGACGTTGGACCTCGCCGTGGGCGGCCGCCGTGGCGTCGAGGCCGGCCCCGACGTGGACGATGTGGCTCGTGTACGCGACCCCTTCGCTCGAGGCGAATTGCGTGACGTTCTCCCACGCCTGCATCGAGGCGTGGCCGCTCTTCACCTCGGGTCCGACGTGGAGCGCCTTCTCGGCGTCCCTCAGGAGGGCGACCTTCTCCGAACGGTCGACGTCGAACGGGTTCTGGCGAACGCGGCTCGCGTAGCGCCCGTTCGACGGGCCGCCGGACGGCACCACCGCGATCGGGCGACGGCAGCTACCCTCGGCCGATCGGGCCGACCGGACCGCGAGTCGGGCGGCCGTTCGGGCCGCCGCGGGCGACACCTCGGCGACCGTGCCGAACCCCCAGGCAAGCTCGGTCCGCACCCGGACCCCGACGCCGGCCCCCGAGCTCGCGGTGAGCGCGCACGCTTCCCCGTTCCGCACGGCGAGCGCCTCGTACCGCTGCGGGGACTGGACGCGGACGTCCGCGTACTCGACCCCGCTCGCCTGCGCGGCGCGGAGCGCGGCGCGTACGACGTCGTCCATCGGTCCCCGGGCCGCTAGAGCATGACCCGAAGGTTGAGCTTCTCGGTAAGCTCCTTGTAGCGATTGCGGATCGTCACCTCAGTCACGCCCGCCACCTCGGCGACCTCGCGCTGGGTCCGCCGCTCGCCGCACTGCACGCTCGCGATGTAGATCGCCGCGGCCGCTACGCCCGTCGGGCCGCGACCGCTCGTCAGCTCGCGCTCGGTCGCCTCCTTCAGGATCTCGTTGGCCCGCGTCTGGATCTCGCCCTTCAGCTTCAGCTCCGAGCAGAACCGCTGGATGTAGTCCTGCGGCCGGGTCGGCATCAGCTTGAGCTTCAGCTCGCGGGTCATGAACCGGTAGGTCCGTCCGATCTCCTTGCGTCCGATCCGCGACTTGCTCGCGATCTCGTCGAGCGTCCGGGGAACGTTGCACTGCCGGCAGCTGCCGTACAGCGAGGCGGCGACGACGCCCTCGATCGAGCGTCCGCGGATCAGGTTCCGGTTGACGGCTTTCCGGTAGATCATCGCGGCGGTCTCGCGGACGTTCCGCGGGAGCGCCATCGACGAGGCGATCCGGTCGAGCTCGGCGAGCGCGAACGCCAGGTTCCGTTCGGTCGCGTTCGAGACCCGGATCCGGCGCTGCCACTTCCGCAGGCGGTAGAGTTGCGCCCGGTTTCGCGTCGGGATCGACTTCCCGTACGGGTCGCGGTTCTTCCAGCCGATCTCGGTCGAGAGCCCCTTGTCGTGGATCGTGAGGGTCGTCGGCGCCCCGGTACGGGTCCGCTTCTCCCCCTGCTCGGCGTCGAACGCACGCCACTCCGGACCTTGGTCGATCATTCCCTCTTCGAGCACGAGGCCGCACTCGTCGCAGACGAGTTCTCCGCGCTCGTAGTCCCGGGTCAGGTGCGTCGAGC
>DASYOF010000107.1:0-6387 GCA_036007995.1 Thermoplasmata archaeon | reverse complement strand
GAGGAGTTCATTTACCACTCCCGGCAAAATTGACATCGCGTTCATGACCGGAGTACCGTCCGTCGAGGGTTATACCCCCCCGTTCCGCCGGGTTGACGAAACGGGTCGGAATCGTGCTGAGGGCCTGGGAATGCGACGGAGTACTCCTGGGAGGAGTGATCCGCTACGCGACGATTCAGTTCCACTGGGAATCCGTTCGAGCGCTTCCCCAATCGGCCAGGCGATCGCTCGCGCGTCGCACCGTACAAGAAGTCGCGGCCGTGCCCAAGAACCGCCGCACCAGAACGACGTTCCGGGCAGAACCGTCCCCGACGGCTTGGCCGCAACCGCCTCCCGGCACGGTCGATAGTACCCCCGACCGAAGACGAAAGTCAGGCACGATGGGCCCTCGGAAGCGACCGGTCGCCGGACGAGGTCGTCGGCTCTCGGGGCCGGTTCCCGGACGCCGGGTTTAAGTCGTTGGCCCGGTTTTCCGGCCCATGCCCGAACGGGGTCACCGGTTTTACGGGACCACGACGGTGCGAGTCTCCCTGCTGATTCAGGCCCCTTCGCGCTACGTCTACGATTGGTGCACGGACTACCGGAGCGACGATGGACGACTTTCGAACGCGCGTCCCCGCCCGAAGTTCCACGTGATTCGGATTTCGCCCCGCCGCGTGGTCCGGGTTCGCGTGGGCCGGGGGTCCGGTCGGGATCCCGCGCTCACGGTCGAACGGATTCGCCTCAACCCCCCGCGCTCCTGGCACCAGGACCAGCTCGACGAGACCGACCAGCAGTCCGTGGACTACCGGGTCCGCGCCGTCGGCCGCGCGCGGACGCGATTTCAGCTGTTGAGCACCGAGCGCTGGCTCACCCCGGACTTTCCAACTCGCGAGGCCCTCCGGGCGCAAATCACGGCGACATGGACCCGATTCGCCGCGGCCATCGAGGCGGACTACCGCGCCGGACGCCCCGCCCGGGGGCGGTGAACTTTCCCCGCGGTCCGGCCGAACGCCGTCGAAGACCTACGTCGCCGGCTCCGATCCCGACCGGCTTGGTCCAGGAACCGGCTGTCGCACGGAATCTCTCTCGGCCCGCGTCCGAACTCGGCGGATTCCTCCGACGTAGGTCAACCGCACGGCGGGAGTCCGACCCTCCGGCGTTTTCGGGGTCTCCCCGGTCCGTGGTGCGGCGAACTCGCCGGCCCTTCGCGGCCCTCGGGGAACTGGCTCTCCCGGCGAGGAGTCCCTCGACTTCGAGGCCAAGCGACGAACTCGTCCGGATCACTCGAATAGGTCCTGCAGGGGATTGTCCATCTCCCGGGCCTCGCGAAGCCTCACGCCCCGAACGTCGAGGTCGTGGAGGAGCCCTTGGACCTCCTCGGGTCCCGCGAGCTCCCGGACGAAATACTCGCCCTCCGTTGCCCATCCCTCCAGGGTGTCCGAAGGATTCAGCAGCCGAACGCCCAGCCGGAACTTCGACGCCCGGAGGTTCTCGATCCGGTCGAAGACCGCGAGCCGGCCCTCTTTGATGACGATCACGTAGCGTCCGATCTCGCGCGCCTCGTAGAGGTTGTGCGACGAGTACAGCACCACTTTGTCGCGGCTGAGTTCCAGGATGAGTCCGCGGATCTCCTTGGCCACCTTCGGGTCCAGATTCGCGGTCGGCTCGTCCAAGAGGTAGATGTCCCGCTCCCGGAGAAAGATCCTCGCGATGGAGACCCGCTTCTTCTGGCCCGCGCTCAATCGGCCGAGGTAGCTCCCGCTCAGCTCGCGGATCTGCAGCCGGTCGAGCACCCGCTCAATGTCGGCCTCGGTCGCCAGCTCCGCTCTCGCGTAGAACGCGAGCGCCTCCCGTACGGTCAGCCCCTCCGGCAGCCCATCCAGGTGCGACAGGTAGTGCAACCGGTCCCGAGCTCGTTGGTGGTCCCCGGGGCTGCCCCCAATGACCACCTTCCCCCGGCTCGGCGAGAGGATTCCCGCGAGCGTCCGGAAGAGCGTCGTTTTTCCGGCCCCGTTCGGGCCGAGAACGACGTACACCGAGGGCGCCGTGATCGCAAAGGAAATTTCCTTGAGGACCTCGACCCCGAGGTACCCGGAGCTGACGGACTGGCACGCGATCCAGGGGAGATCGGAGGTCGCTTCGTGGCCAGCGATCGTCGGTGTCACGGCAACCCTTTCCCCCTCGCCTAGACGTTCGAGAGCAGCCGTTCGCGACGGAGCAGGTGGCCGATGTTCGCCAGCAGATAGAGGACGGTCAGCGCGACCAGGGTCAGGGCCGCCCCCGTCACTAGGAGGAATCCGTCGGTGGTGAGCCCGACGGTGGCCCCAAACACCCCGATGAGAACGAGAACGCCCACCGGCGGAAGAATTCCGAGGAAGGGAGCGATTCCGAGGGGGCTGTTCATCCCCTCGCGCGGGGAGGAGAGCGCCGACCAGTACATCCCGACGGTGGTGGCGAACGCCCCCGCCACGAAGCTCATGGGAATCGCGTAGGCCCCCAGGAGGAGCAGGAGCCCGGTCGAAAGCGGGTTTCCTAGGGCGACGTAGACGCCCACGCTCGACCCGATCGCGATGACGTCCACGATCGAGATCGACGCCAACGCGGCGACGATGAAGTTCGTGAAGAGTTGGCGAGGGGAGATCCCGTACGCCATGAGATACTCGAGGACCCCCCTCGTGCGGTCGCTCGTAAAGACGGTCAGCGCGCCGATGGCCGCGATCGATCCGAAGATCGGCAGGATCAGCGGGAAGCTGGCATCGAATCCCGATCCGCTGCCTACGGCGATCGAAACGCCGAGAAGAACGCTCCAGGCGGTCCCCCCAATGAGAACGATCCGGCCGGATCGAAGGGACCTTCGGATCGTAGGACCGAGATACGACCGACCTGCCGCCTCGCTCGCGAGATCTCCCCCGGACTCCGAATGCTTCCGGGTCATTTGGGTTGGCGCGGTCGAAGTGCCCGGCACGAAAAGCGAGGGAGCCGCACCGGAACTACCCCATAGGCTCCAGTATTTTGGCCCAACCGTCCCGGACGGTTTCGCCCGAATCGCCGTCTCCGCGCAAGAAACTGCCGCTCGGTCGAGCAATCCGCACGATGGACACTCATCTGCGGTAGACGTCCCGGACGTCCATCTTGGGGGACGACCCGGCGGCTCGGTGGCCCTCGGATCGGTGGCAATCCTCGGGCCAACGGCGCTTGGACTGCCCCCGAAGTCGTTGATCAGCTACCGCCCCGCCGGGATCGATCGGTGGGTTCCGGACGCGGAGCCCCCGTGAGCCAGGCCGCGTCGGGCAGAGGTGTGCCGTCGACGAGGGCCGAGAGCCGGTCCAGGTAGGTCTTGAGGCCCCGGGCAAATACCTGGGCCGTCCGCCGGGTCAGTTTCCGGTGCGTCAGGACGAGCAGCGTGCCCTCCGGTACGGACGACAGTTCGAACCGCACGACCGACTCCTCGCCGTCGGGAAGGGCGGATCCCGGCGCGACCGACCACTCGTATTCGTAGACCCGAGGCGGATCCCATTGGAGCAACTGCCCCGTGGCGCGGACACCGGTGGCGTGCCACATCTCGATCCGGCCGGTGGCCGGATCCCGCGACACCTTCACCATGAACCACTGTTCGAGCTGCTCGGGGTCGGTGATGGCCTTCCAGACCTCCTCGATCGGATGACGGAGAAGCCGGCGAAACTCGACGCTCGCGTTCTCCCGATCGACCTGAAGGAGTCCGGGGCCGCCGACCGAGCCGGGAACGGCTTCCGGCGACGTGGCCGGGCTCACGGGCGCTTCTCCGACCCGGCGCGCTTCCGGGCTTCGAGGTGCGCCTCGAGGGAATCGAGCTCCGTCTCCCAGAACCCGCGGTACTTGGAGATCCAGGCGTCGATGGGAGCCAAGCCCTCCGAGCGAAGCGAATACACCCGGTGACGGTCCTCGCGACGGACCCGCACTAGCCCGGCCTCCCGGAGGACGCGAAGGTGGCGGGACATGCCCGGTTGGCTGACGGAGGGGAACGCATTACCGAGCTCCCCCGCCGTCCGTTCCCGGCGCGAAAGTAGGTCGAGGACCTGGCGACGGGTGGCATCCGAAAGTGCCCCGAACGCGTCCATGCTTCCCGATTTCCTTCATAACCGGATATGTCTTTAACTTCCGCTTGACGCCCACGACCGCCGACAGTTGCCACCGTTGGACCCCATCCGCATCTCGTCGCGAATATATTACGTAATGGTTATATGTTCGCTGGCGTTCGACCGGATGCGGCCCGCGGGTCGCGCCGAAACGGAGAAAGAAGATGGAAGGAAAAGTGAGCGTGATCTCGCTCGTGGTGACGAACCAGGCCCGATCGCTTGAGTTCTTCACCGAGAAAGTGGGGTTCGAGAAGAAAACCGACGTCAGCCCCCCTGGGGGGACCCGCTGGGTCTCGGTCGGACCGAAGGGGCACGATGTCGAGATGGCCCTCTGGCAGGTCGGATCCAGGACCGACCCGTCTCAGGCGTCCGTGGCCAAGAACTGGGCGCCGGCGAAGACCCCGCCGATCGTGCTGGTCGTGGCGGACTGCCGGAAGGCCCACAAGGAGATGAGCGCGCGCGGAGTGGAATTCCTCATGGAGCCGTTCGAGCATCCGTGGGGCACGTCGGCGACCTTCCAGGATCCCGACGGGAACCTCTTCTCCATGAACCAGCCCCCCACCTCCTGGCCCAAGAAGTAGGGGAGTCGAGACGGGCACGTGGCCGGCGGACGAGTGGCCCAGTCTGGGGTAACGGGGCCGAACCGATGACGGCGTCAACGCGAGTGGGAACCCCCTCCCCGCGCGCCGTCCCATGCCGATCGTCCGCGCCCGTCCCGGAGCGCTTCGCCGGCGTTCAAACCCCTTCCAGCTGCCGAACGAATCGTGGGAGACACGATGGCTAAGGCGGCCCGCAAGGCGGAGGGAGCGCCGGCGGCCACGCGTGCGCTGGATCAGATCCGGGTCGTGGGCGCGCGCGAGAACAACCTGAAGGACATCAGCATCTCGATCCCGAAACGCCGCCTCACGGTGTTCACGGGGGTCTCCGGCTCGGGCAAGAGCTCGCTCGTGTTCAGCACGATCGCCGCCGAGTCGCAGCGATTGATCAACGAGACGTACAGCGCCTTCGTCCAGGGCTTCATGCCGACGATGGCGCGCCCCGAGGTCGACGTCCTCGAGGGGCTGACGACGGCGATCGTCGTCGACCAGCAACCGATGGGCGCCGACCCGAGATCCACGGTGGGCACGGCGACCGACGCCAACGCGTTGCTCCGCATCCTCTTTAGCCGACTCGGAAAGCCGCATATCGGCGGCCCGAGCGCGTTCGCGTTCAACGTCCCCTCGGTGCGAGCGACCGGCGTGATCACGGTCGAACGCGGCGCTCGGAAGACGGTGAAGGAGACGTTCACCCGGACCGGCGGCATGTGCCTGCGCTGCGAGGGCCGGGGCGCTGTCTCCGACTTTGACCTCACCCAGCTGTTCGACGACTCGAAGTCGATCGCGGAGGGAGCGATCACCGTTCCGGGGTACAGCACGGACGGCTGGTGGACCGTGCGGATCTTCGCCGAGTCCGGTTTCCTCGACCCGAAGAAACCGATCCGGAAGTTCACCAAGACCGAGATGCACGACTTCCTTTACCGCGAGCCGACGAAGATCAAGGTGAACGGCATCAATCTCACGTACGAAGGGCTGATCCCCAAGATCCAGAAGTCGTTCCTCGCCAAAGACCGAGAGGCGATGCAGCCGCACATCCGGGCGTTCGTCGACCGGGCGGTCACCTTCCGCGCCTGCCCGGAGTGCGAGGGGACGCGGCTGAGCGCGCCGGCCCGCTCGTCACGGATCGGACGGATCAACATCGCCGAGGCGTGCGCGATGCAGATCAGCGACCTCGCCGAATGGGTCCGGGGCGTTCGCGAACCGTCGGTGGCGCCGCTGCTCGCGACCCTCCAGCAGACCCTCGACTCGTTCGTGGAGATCGGGCTCGGCTACCTCTCGCTCGACCGGGGCTCGGCGACCATCTCGGGAGGCGAGGCGCAGCGCGTGAAGATGATCCGCCACCTCGGTTCGTCGCTTACCGACATCACCTACGTGTTCGACGAGCCGACGGCCGGGCTCCATCCCCACGACATCCAGCAGATGAACGACCTATTGCGGCGATTGCGGGACAAGGGCAACACGGTGCTCGTCGTTGAGCACGAGCCCGAGACGATCGCGATCGCCGACCATGTCGTCGACCTCGGCCCGGGCGCCGGCGCGGCCGGGGGAGCCGTCTGCTTCGAGGGGACGGTTGAAAAACTGCGGACCAGCGGCACGCTCACCGGACGCCACCTCGCCGACCGGGCGACCCTGAAGGACGTGCTCCGGTCCCCGACCGGCCAGCTGAAGATCCGGGGCGCGAAAACCCACAATCT
>DASYOF010000106.1:0-2754 GCA_036007995.1 Thermoplasmata archaeon | reverse complement strand
CAAGAAGGTCATCGAGACCTACCTAGCGACGAAGGACCGTTCGGCGGTCGCCCCGCTGCTGGCCGACGACGTGGAGTGGACCGAGTGGGCCGACGGGGTTCCCGCCCTGGGAGTTCGAACGAAAGGGAAGGCCGCCTTCATCCAGAACTTCGGAGACGATGAGCTTCGAACCGAGCTCACACGGATGACGGAAGAGAACAACGTGGTCGTGGCGGAAGGAACGGTCCGCGTGCACAAGAAGGACGGCCGCGTCTTCACCGTCCAGTTCTGCGATATCTACGAGCTCGAGAACGGGAAGATCCACCGGAAGTCGTCGTTCGGGGCGTTGATCAAGGACTCCCCCTAGGATTCCGTCGAGGGGCAAGGGCCCCGCGTCCGCCCGGGGCCGACCGGTCCCCGGCCCGACCGAATGAGGGAGCTCGGCCAACGTTGGCGGGATCGTGCCCGATCCATCCCGCGGTCGGAGCGGCGAACCTTCATGCCGAGTAGCCGTAGGGGGACCGATGTCCGAGCTCGACTCCTTGCGCCGTTGGTTCGAGTACAACGCGGCCGCCCGACAAGGCTACTTCGCGACGCTCGCGAAGCTCCCCCCCGCGGAGTTGAAGCGGGATCGTGGAGCGTCCTTCCCGACGATGCTCGACATCGTCGAGCACTCTCTCGGCGGAACCACGACGTGGATCGTCCGTATGTCGGCCCTGAACGGCCAACCGTTCACGCCGTTCGACGGCCCGGAGAGTCCGACCCTCGACGATCTCCGGCGCAACGACAAGGTCGTTCAGGACCAAGTGGCCCAGTTCTTTGCCCGGCTCAAGGAGGAGGACTTGGATCGGACGTACCTCGTTCCGAAGCTTCCGCCGTGGTGGGACGAGGACTTCACGACGTCGATCCGCTCCACGCTCATGCACGTGATCGAACACGACCTGCAGCACCGGGGCGAGTTGAACGCGCTCTTGTGGCAGATCGACGTCGACCCGCCGATTCTCGACTGGGGCGAGTTCGAGGAAGCGCAGGCCCGGAAACCCCCCGCCCAGCACTAGGGGACCCGCGGTCGCCTCGCCCCACCGCCGCCGGGCGGGGACCCGGGCCGATCAGCTCCGCGTCGCGGGGAGGAGCCGATCGTACCGGTGGTCGACGACGGTCCGGATCGAGGGGGCGGGAACCTGGATCAGCTCGATCCCCTCGAGCGACTCCTGGAGCGTGCCGAGCACCGGACGTCGTCCTTCCGACGGCGACGCGGGGCCGGTCCCGGAGCGACCGAGGGCGCCGATCATGACCCGGTCGGAATCGAGGACGTAGAGGAACGGGTAGACGCGACACTCCTCGGTCAAGGTGCGGAAGAGCCGCTCGGGCCGGGCCCCCCTCCGCCAGGCGCCGGTGACGAGGACGATCTGGTCCGCCGCGCTTCCCCGGTAAGACGGGAGTCGTCCGGGATCGAGGAACACCCGGTGGACCACCGTCCCTTGCGCGACCATCCGCTGCTGGGAGAACGGCAGGCCGAGCGGCCCGACGAGGTGGGGTGCCCGGCCGTCGTTCGCCGCCACGAACGGCCGAGCGAGCAGCTCACTGGCCGCCCAACGCTGGTGGGCCGTGAGCGCCGTGGGTTCGTCCGGTTCCGGGGTCCCCCCGAGGCCGCGGGGGTACGCGACCGTCCCACCCGATTCCGCCAGGTGGGTCCAGAGCCCCTCATAATCGAAGTAGACGGGGATCGACGGGCGGTGCAGGTCGGCGGCGATCGCCTCGTGCCACGACGCGACCCCGCCGCCCAGCAGTCGCGTGGCGAGGGCGTGGGCCGCGTCCTCCCCAGGCTCGACGAACACCGCGAGCGCGAGCTCCGTTCCGGCGGCGAAGTAGACACACGCCGGGTCCGCCCCCCACCGCTCGCCGAGCTCCGCGCCGCGGTCGACGAACGGGCGCGCCGCCAGGACGAGGGCGGTTCGGAATCCGAGTCGCTCGGGCTGGGGGACGTACCGGTCGCGCAGCCACCCCTCGGCGTACGCCCGTCGGCGGGCGGCGTGGTAGGTCGAACGCGGAACGCCGATCCGTCGCAACCGTTCGCGCTCGGTCGCGGCGGCGGACCCGAGCATCCCGGCGATGACGCGGGCTTCCGCCGCCGTCAGTTCCCGCACTCGACCCTCCGATTCCGGCGGCCACGGCCTAGCATGCCGTACAAGGCCCGGGAATCCGGAGTGAACATCGGCTTAAGACCCGTCGTTACCACTCGACAACCATCCGACCCGTTCGGGAGCAGTTCGATGCGAATCCTACGACTTCGCGGCTTGGGGGCACTTCTCGGCGCCGCGGCGGTCCTCGCGATCCTCGTCGTTCCCTCCGTCGGCGCCGCGGCCGCGCCGACCGATCGGTTCACGTCTTCCGCAAGCGCCGCGGACGCGTCGTGGGCGTACGGCGGTAGCCGCTGGATCAACGCCTCCGGCTCCTCGACCGACGGGCAGTGGACCTACTCGATCCACGCCTTCGTCGGGGTCCAGGTCGTGGTCCGGGAGGTCAACACGAGCGCCACGACCTTCGAGCTTTCGGCGAACCGCACCCTCGTCGCGAGCGTCTACGCCGTGCTCTGTCATCCGGACTGCACGAACCCGACGTTCTCGGCCAACCTCAGCCGCCAGGCGTGGGATGTCGCCTCGGCGACGGACAACTTCTCGACGAACGGCCAGGTCATCGGTCCGAGCGGTCCGGTGCCGGCCGTCGCCCTGCTCAACGCCTCCACGAGCGCCCGCGCCAACTTCACCGAGCGCG